>MEDZ01000005.1 GCA_001724275.1 Gemmatimonadetes bacterium SCN 70-22 | reverse complement strand
TCATCATGCACCATCGCGAGGCGCTCCAGATGATCGATCGGTTCATGCCGCGCCTTCAGAACGCCGCGGTCAGGTCGATGGCGGAGAAGATGCGGGCGGACCAGGAGCGCGAGATCGCGGAGTTCGAGCGTAAGCAGCAGGCGCGCTGATCGAGACGCGAGTGTGGTGCATCCGAGTACAAAACGACTCGGAACGCTGCAGGGCGGCGGCTTCAGCCTTTGGAGCCGCCGCCCTTTGCTTGCGCATCATGCCCGCTGCGAAGCGCATGCTCAAGCCGAGGGGACTGGGCACAGGTCTGAGTGGTTTGCCCCGAGGGACTCACCCTTGGGGAGTTCCGAAATCGCCCGCCGAGGCGGGCGCGTCTGTACGATGGTTGCCGACTCGCGTATTCTGGTTTGCGCGTGACGTGTGCTTCGAGCGGGCATGAGCCCGCGGTTGGATGGACAGTCCGTGCGGTTCAGTCGTGGTCAGCGGAAGGTGCAGTCTCGACCCGAACATAGAGCGCATTGCATGCTGACGGTCGAATGACTGAAGACGCGAGCGCGCCGCGCGCCGCATGAGCGGCCATTCTCGTCGCGAGCGCCACGCTTTATGCTACGTCGAGCACGAACCACTACGACGATGTGAAGGAGCGGAATGGACGAACGCCACCAGCATCACCGGGAAGAGCCAGATCGTGGCGGCCACGAGGATGCCTCGGGCCACGGAGCGCATCGCGACGCGGCCGACGACGGAGAGCACGGAGCTCACCACGTGAGCCTCGGGGCGGAAGCTGCGTCACCGAAGCCTCACGCACATCACGGTCCGCCTGATGGACGGGCGCACGACGAATTGCCTGCCGAGCCGGGGTACCCAGAACATCCAGACTTGCCGCGGGCGGGGCAGTCAGCGCGCGCCGCCGCGTCGGCTTCCATGGGAGCGCATGCCGGCCATTCGGGCCACGACATGCACGCAGGCCACCCACCGGCGGATCACGGGGCGCACGACAAGCACGCTGGCCACAGCGTGGCGATGTTCCGCGACAAGTTCTGGGTTTCGCTACTCCTGACGCTCCCGACGCTCGTCTGGGGGCACATGCTGCAGCGCGCCTTCGAGTATACCCCGCCGCAGTTCCCCGGCGCACGGTGGATTCCGCCCCTCTTCGGCACCGCCGTGTTCGTGTACGGCGGCTGGGTCTTCATCCAGGGCGCGATCCGCGAGCTCAAGGATCGACTTCCGGGCATGATGACGCTGATCTCGCTGGCGATCACAGTCGCCTTCGTCTTCAGCGCCGCCGTCACCCTCGGCTTCCCCGGCATGCCGCTCTGGGAGGAGCTGGCGACGCTCGTCACCATCATGCTTCTCGGCCACTGGATCGAGATGCGCTCCATCGCCCAGGCGCAGGGGGCGCTCCAGGAGCTCGCCAAGCTCCTGCCGAACACCGCGATCCGGCTCCGGATGACGGACGGGAGCGAGGTCACGGAGGAGGTCCCGCTCGACCAGCTCCGCGACGGGGAGCTCGTGCTCGTTCGCCCGGGAGCCAGCGTTCCGGCGGATGGCGTGGTGCGGTCCGGCGCGAGCGACGTGAACGAGGCGATGATCACGGGCGAGTCTGCACCCGTGGAGAAGGGCGAAGGCGCCAAGGTGATTGCCGGGACGGTGAACGGCGCGGGCTCGCTCCGCGTCGAGGTAACTGGTACCGGCGAGCGCACGGCACTGGCCGGCATCATGCGACTGGTGGAGCAGGCGCAGACGTCCAAGTCGCGCGCGCAGGCGCTCGCCGACCGCGCGGCCTTCTGGCTCACGCTCATCGCCCTCGCCGCCGGCGCCCTCACGCTCGTGGCGTGGCTCGCGCTCGGGGCGGAGCCGGCCTTCGCCGTCGAGCGCATGGTCACCGTGCTGGTCATCGCCTGCCCGCATGCCCTGGGGCTCGCGATCCCGCTCGTCATCGCCATCTCGACCACGCTCGGCGCGCGCAACGGCCTGCTCGTGCGCGACCGGCGCGGACTCGAAGAGGCGCGCACTGTGAATGCTGTCGTCTTCGACAAGACGGGGACACTCACCCGCGGCGAGTTCGGTGTCGTCGACATCGCCACGACCGACGGCCTCGCACCCGAAGAAGCGCTCCGGCTGGCGGCCGCCGTCGAGCGTGACTCGGAGCACACGATTGCGCAGGGGATCGTGCGCAGCGCCGAGGAGCGCGGGATCGTGGTGCGGGCGGCCGAGGCGTTCGAGGCGATCCCGGGGAAGGGCGTGCGCGCCCGAGTGGACGGGCGCACGCTCTACATGGGTGGCCCGGCACTCGTGCGGGCGCAGTCGCTCGAGGTGCCGGCGCCCCTGCGCGAGGCCACGGACCGAGCCGCCGCACGCGGGCAGGCCTCGATCTACCTCGCCGACGAGCGGCGGGCGCTTGCCGCCTTCGCCGTCGCCGACGTCGTTCGGCCGGAGTCGCGCGAGGCGGTCCGTGCGCTGCACGAGGAGGGGATCGAGGTCGTCATGATGACGGGCGACGCGCGTGCGGTGGCTGACGCGGTGGCGCAGGAGATCGGGATCGACACCGTCTTCGCCGAGGTGCTCCCGGAGCAGAAGGCGAGCAAGATCGAGGAGCTTCAGGCGGCCGGGAAACGCGTGGCGATGGTGGGCGACGGCGTGAACGACGCGCCGGCGCTCGTGACGGCGAACGTTGGCATCGCCATCGGTGCCGGGACGGACGTGGCGGTCGAGGCGGGGGACATCGTGCTCGTGCGGAGCGATCCGCGGGACGTGGCGCGCATCGTGAGGCTCAGTCGGGCGAGCTACCGCAAGATGGTCCAGAACCTGTGGTGGGCCACCGGCTACAACGTCTTCGCCATTCCGCTCGCGGCCGGGGTCCTCGCTCCGTGGGGCATCGTGCTCACGCCTGCCGTCGGTGCGGTGCTCATGTCCCTCAGCACGGTGATTGTCGCCGTCAACGCGCAGTTCCTCCGACGTGCCGGACTGTGAGGTGGTTCCGGTATGTCTTGGGGGAGGCCGCTGGCGCCCGTCCTCCCGATCTCCCCTCCGTCCATCCGTTGCAGGCCGAACGGCGGCAGGGGTCGCCACTCTCGGGAGAGCAACGACGAAGGACAAGCCGCCCATCGACGCGGGGACGATGGAACGGCACCGCCGGCGCGCCGACTACGTCCACACCTGGTGAGACTCGGTCGATGGACCCGCAGCGGCGGCATGGTACGATAGGGCGCGCTCCACCGCCGGGGGGAGATGCTTTACGCGGAATATAGCGAGTCGTATCTTTCTACTTCCCAACGGAGCATCCGAATGCCGCCCGACCGTCCGCCCCGCCACTCGAATCGCAAGGGCCTGCACCTGCAGGACACTGTCCGTCTCTCGGCCGAAGGGTTGGCCAAGGTCATGGGCGATCTGGAGGCGCGCGTGCTGCAGACGGTATGGGCGCTCGGGGCGCCGGCACCCGCCCGGGCGGTGTACGAGCGGGTCATCGCGTCGCATCCGGTCGCGCCGCTCACTGTCATCACAGTGCTCAACAAGCTGGTGACGAAGGGGTTCCTCACGAGAGCGTCGAAGAACGGCTTGCTTCACTATCGCGCCGTCATGAAGGAGGAGGAGTTCCGGACGCTCGTGTCACGGCGCGTCGTCGAGGGGATTCTTTCGTTCGGGCCCGACGCCGTCGCGGCCTCGGTCGTCGACGTGCTCGCCGAGCAGGACCCGGAGCGTCTCGCCGAGCTGGGCCGCCTCATCCGCCGCCGTCTTCGTGCGCAGAGCGCTGGCGAGCGGCCGGGCGACGGCGGGTAAGGGCCGGGGCGACAAGGCATGGACGGCGCCCCGAATCGGCCGACCGCCCTCGCGTCGCGGGAGGACCGCCATCGTCGCGTAGTCCTCCTCGGCTTCGCCGCCCTCATTGTTCTGAGCACCAGTCCGGTCTTTGGCCACCATGTGGCACGAGGGATGGAGACGCTGCTGGCGGGCCAGGACCATCTCTGGGCCTTGTGCCTGATAGCTCTGCACCACTTGCTGGCGCCGGTTCACTACCTGTTTCATGTCCTCATCGTGGCGGGGCTGGCCTACGCCATCTGGGACCGTGCGCGCGCGTGGCTGACGGTCCGCCGCGCTCTCGTGCCGCTCGGGGCTACTCCGCCCCAAGCTGGCGACTCGTTCTGGCAGGCGGCGCGCGCGTCGGGCATCGACCCGGCGCGCCTCTGGATTGTCTCCGGGCTTCCCAATCCAGCGTTTACTGTCGGCTGGTTGCGCCCGATGATCTACGTGGCGGCGGAACTGGCCGAGTGGCTGACGCCGGACGAGCTCGCGGCGGTGCTTGCGCACGAGCGCGCGCACCTCGTGCGGCGGGACCCGCTTCGCCTCTCGGTCCTGCGCTTTCTGGGCCGGATGCTCTTCTGGCTCCCCGCGCTCCACCGCCTGGCGGCGGACGCGGCCGACGATGCGGAAGTCACCGCCGACGACGCGGCCGCCGCCGGTCGCCCGCTGGTCCTTGCCTCGGCGATCCTGGCCTTGGCCCACTGGCGGACACCGCCGGCGCTGGTGCGCGCTTCGGTCGGCATCTCTACCGGTTTCTCGGTGGGCTTCTACCGGCCGGACCTTCTCGACCGCCGCATCCGGCGGCTCGCCGGCGAGGAGCCGCCGGTGACGAGCCACGTAACACGACGGTCTGTCGCCGGCGCCGCGCTGGCGCTCGGCCTCGTCTGGGCGTCGGGCGTGCTCATGGCGCACCCCCTGCCCAGCGAGCGGCCCGATGTGCCGATCCACTGCATGCACGAGGGCCAATCGGCGATCAGCCACCTGTTCTGCCTCGGCTCGCCGTTCGGTCCGCTCCTGCGCGAGTGCCCTCACATCGGCCGCTGACGGTCGGCACGGGCCGCATGGTGCTGGTGCGGCGGACCGGCACCACGAAAGGTTGCCGGACGATCGCTGTGGGGCCATCGTCCTGACGGAGGGGACGAGCTGCCCATTCTCTGCACACACCCGCCACCGATGACGAGCGCATGACGACGAGTCACCAGACCGACGATCTGGACCACGCCGCGCTGAGGAAGCTGGTCGAGGAGGCGAACTCGTTGTCGCTGCCGGACCGTCAGACTTTGCTCAAAGCACTCATCCCCCGCATCGCCCGGGAAATGACGCCGCTCGACTACGCGGGGCTGATCGTCGCCCTCCGCCTCAAGGGAGAGCGCTTCTACGACGCCAGTCTTCACCCCGGCCAAGGACGTGCAACGCGGCACGTTCTTGGCGAACGGGACCTCGAAGGGCGGTGATCCTCGAGGGGCGCCGACCCGCCGACCCGCCAAGTCCCAGCCGCCGGCGCCTCAGGTCGGGCGCGCGCAGATCGAGAACGGTAGCCGCACCTCCGACTCCGGTGTCTGCGCCATCGTAGATGTCCGGGTTTCTCCGACGTCTCGCGCCCGGTTTCCCGATTGGCGGAGCAACCGTCGGAATCTTACATTTTATCGAGCGTCTAGAGCTTAGCTTCTTCAGTGGCCCGGTCGCTACACAGATCATCCCTCCTCGGTCGCCAGTCGTGCTCGTCCTTCGCCGCCTTACCGCACTCGTCACCACGCTCCTCCTCTTCCAGGCCGACTGGCAGGGGAGTGGTGCGGCGTGTCTGGTGGGGCACGCGAGTTCGCACGGCGGGTCGAACGCCGTTCCGGCGATGGCGGCGGTTGCTCAATCGGGCGTGCAGACCGCGGCAGGGATGACGCATGATGGGATGGTGATGACGCCCGCGCACCGAGCTCGCAATGAGGCGCGGGCAATCCCGGGGGCGTCGCCTTCGACTGAGAGCACTGAGTCGGTGCCGTCGCATTGCCCCGATTCGGGTATTCCCTCAGGTTGCGCCGCCATGATGGCGTGCTCGGCCGTGGCTATGTCAATTGCGACCGCCCCGTCGCTGGCAACCGACGCATGGCAGGCAGGTGGGGAGATGTCCGAATCGGACACCCGTCCTCACTCACGCGCCGACGCCCCCGACGTCCCCCCTCCTCGAGCGTAGCTGCGCCCTCGCAGGCCACGAGTCGCTCCTCCGCCCACAAGCCGTCGGCCGGACGAGCATGCTGCAGCACATCGCTGGTGTACGCTCAGGTCCCGCTCAGCGCAGGCTCAGGTAGCCTGGCGACTGTTCCGATCGACCAACTGTAGGCTCGATCGTCGGACCAGCACGCGCCGGCGCCAACCCGAGACGATTCCCGTGAAACTCAGTTCTTTCTGCTGGCGAGATCGGCGCGTAGGCGCACTCGTCCGCACAGCTGGCTTGGCCACCACGGCCGTGCTCGCCGGTATCGGAATGCCCGGTCGCGCCGTTGCGCAGACGTCGTCAGCTTCCGCAGCCGGCGACCGCGACACACCCGCTCGTCAAGCGCCCTCTCTGGTGCTCGGCGCGCTCTACCGGCAGCTCGCCACCGCGAGTCCGCGGCTCGAGGCCGCTCGGGCATTGGCCCGTGCCGCCGAGGCGCGCGTGCCCGGCGCCAAGCGTCCGCCCGATCCACTGCTCCAGCTCGGCTTCATGAACCGCGAGTTGCCGTCGCTGAAGTCGATGGACCCGCTCGGCATGACGCAGCTACAGCTCATCCAGATGATCCCTGTGGCGGGCAAGCTCGGTCTGGCCGGTGACGTGGCTGAGGCGCAGGCGGCGGCGGCCCGCAGCCGCGCCGCCGACGTCCGGTGGGACGTCCGCGCCCAGGCAGCGATGGCCTTCTATGACCTGTACCAGACCGACCAGTCGCTCGACGTGGCAATCGCGACGCGGCGGCTCCTGCAGGACATCGCCACGACCGCGCAGACCATGTATGCGGTGGGTGAGGGACGGCAGCCGGACGTGCTCCGCGCGCAGGTCGAGATCGCCCGCATGACAGAGGACATCGTCCGCATGGAGACGATGCGCACCAGCATGGACGCACGGCTCGCGGGGTTGCTCAACCGCGCCCCGCAGGCCGATCCGGCCTCGCCCGTGCTCCCGGCGCTGCCGACCGAACTGCCGCCGCTCGACTCGCTGATCTGGCTGGCCCAGGCGAACCGCCCAATGATTCAAGCGGGGCGTGAGGAGCTGCGGGGGGCGGAAGCGGCCGCGACGCTCGCTCGCCGGGAGCTGTGGCCCGACCTCGAGGTCGGCGTACAGTACGGCTGGCGGGCGGGCCCAGTGGGCATGGGGAACGAGCAGATGGGTAGCCTGATGCTCGGGGCCAGTCTCCCGATCTTCGCCCGGAGCCGCCAGCTCCAGATGCGCGAGGAGGCGACGGCCATGCGAACCATGGCGGCGGCGGACCTCACGGCCATGCGCGCTGAAACTGCCGGGCGCGTCGCTGGCGCGTACGCGGATTGGCGCCGCGCGCGCAACCTGAGTGACCTCTATCGCAGCACCATCCTGCCGCAGGCCCAGGCGACCATCACGTCCTCGCTCGCCGCGTACCGGGTGGGCGACGTGAACTTCATGACGCTGCTCGACAATCAGATGACCCTCAACCGCTACCAGCAGGAGCTCTTCGTGCTCGTGGCGGAGCAGGGCAAGGCGGTGGCCGACCTGGAGATGCTGATTGGTCGCGAGCTGTTCGACCCGAACGTGGTGGCCGCTCCCGCGGCCGGGAGCAGAAGATGAGCAACGTACCGAACGATTATCTGAACGAGAGGGCGACGAGCGTGCCGCACGACGACCCCCGGCGGGATGCCACTCACCCCCATACTGATGCGGGCACGCAACGAGCCTCGCCCATCGGTCCGACTCCGGATTCGAACGAAGAGTCGCCGTTCGGATCCGGCCGACCGAGCCGCCGTCGCCGCGCGCTCGGCGCCGCGATTCTCGCCGTGGTGATATTGGCGGCGATCGCGGCTGTTTACCTGCTCACGCGCAGCGGCGACGAAGCGGCGGCCGCGGCCGGACACAACCACGGGGCCGCCCCCGCCGCGGACAGCGCGATGCCCGTGCTGCTGACGGAGGAGAACGCGCGGCGGATCGGCGTGACGTACGCGCCCGTGGTCCTCGGCCCGCTCGCGACCGAGATTCGGACCGTCGCGCTGGTGACGTACGACGAGACGCGCGTGAAGGCCATCGCGCCGAAGATCGACGGTTGGGTCGAAGAGCTCTACGTCAACTACACGGGCCAGCCGGTGCAACAAGGGCAGGCGCTCCTGTCGATTTACTCGCCGATGCTCGTGTCGGCGCAGCAGGAGCTTCTCCTCGCGCGGCAGTTGACGTCCGACGTGGCTGCCGGTACGCCGGAGGCACAGCGCGGTGCCGAAGAGCTGCGCGAGTCCGCGCGGCGGCGCCTCGCCTTCTGGGACATCCCGGCGAGCGAGATCGAGCGCATCGAGCGGACGGGCGAGGTGCGGAAGGCGCTCGTCCTGCGGGCATCGGCGGGCGGGGTCGTGGTCGAGAAGAACGTGCTGGCCGGCCAGCGCATCATGGCCGGTGACGCACTGTATCGGGTCGCCGACCTGAGCACGGTCTGGCTCGAGGGCGAGGTCTTCGAACGCGACCTGGCCAGTGTCCGGCTGGGTCAGGAGGTGACCGCGGAGTTCGAGGCATTGCCCGGCGAGCAGCGGATGGGTCGGATCACCTACATCTACCCGACGCTGAACGCGGAAACGCGAACGGCGCGGGTGCGCGTCGAGCTGACGAATCCCCGTCTCGTGCTCAAGCCTGGGATGTACGCGACCATTCGCGTGCGTGGCACGGGCCCGGCGTCGGCGCTCAACGTGCCCCGCTCGGCGGTGCTCGCCACGGGGACGCGCACCATGGTCTTCGTGAAGGGCGCCGATGGCACGCTTGCGCCGCGCGACGTCGTCCTCGGCTTGGCGACGACCGATCGGATGCAGATCCTGCAGGGGCTCGTGGCGGGCGACACCGTCGTCGCCTCGGCCACCTTCCTTGTAGACGCCGAGTCGAACCTCGGCTCGGCGCTCGGTGGGATGGGGAACATGCCGGGGATGGACATGGGGGCATCGGGTGCCACGGGCGGTGACGACCGCGCGAGCACGCCGGTCGCGCCCGGCCCGCGACCCCCGGCGGCGCCCAAGGCGGTGCCCATGCCCAAGACGCCGGGCATCGATCACTCGCAGCATCGGGAGTAGACGGCCATGCTGAATCGCATCATCGAATGGGCCGTCGGCAACAAGCTGCTCGTCGCCCTGTTCACGGTCGGGGCCATCTTCGGCGGCATACGGGCCCTCCAGCGCACGCCGCTCGAGGCGCTGCCCGACCTGAGCGACGTTCAGGTCATCGTGCAGGCCGACTACGGCGAGCAGGCGCCCAAGATCGTCGAGGACCAAGTCACCTACCCAATCGCCGCCGAGATGCTGAAGGTGCCGGGCGCGCGGACGGTGCGTGGGTACTCCTTCTTCGGTGTGTCCTTCGTCTACGTCATTTTCGACGACGAGACGGACCTCTACTGGGCGCGCAGCCGCGTGCTCGAGTACCTGAGCGGCATCAAGGGCAAGCTGCCGGCGAACGTGACGCCCAGTCTGGGTCCGGACGCCACGGGGCTGGGCTGGGTTTATCAGTACGCACTCGAGGATACCACCGGCCGGATGAACCTCGCCGAACTGCGGAGCCTCCAGGACTGGTATCTCCGCTACGCCCTCACGGCAGTGCCCGGGGTATCCGAGGTCGCCGCCGTCGGGGGGTTCGAGAAGCAGTACCAGGTGGACATCGATCCGGCGAAGCTGCTCGCGTACGGTATCCCGGTGACGCGCGTGATGAGCGCCATCCAGAATGCCAACGCGGACGTCGGCGCGATGGTGATGGAGCTGTCCGAGCGCGAATACATGGTGCGCGGTCTCGGCTACCTGCGCAGCATCGGCGACATCGAGAACGTGGTCGTCGGTGCCACCGAGACCGGCACGCCGATCCGCGTCGCCGAACTTGGACGGGTGAACGTGGGCCCGGCCGTGCGGCGCGGGGTCGCCGAGCTCGACGGGCGCGGCGACGCCGTGGGCGGCATCGTCGTCATGCGTTTCGGCGAAAACGCGCTGACGACCATCGAGCGCATCAAGGAGAAGCTGGTGGAGGTCGAGCGTGGGCTCCCGCCAGGCGTGGTCGTGCGGCCGGTCTACGACCGGAGCTCGCTCATCGAGCACGCCATCGAGAACCTGCGCGAGAAGCTGCTCGAGGAGTCGGTCGTCGTCGCGCTTGTCTGCCTCATCTTCCTCTTCCACGCGCGCTCGGCGCTCGTCGCCATCCTCACGCTGCCTATCGGCATCCTGATGGCTTTCATCGGCATGCGGTGGGTTGGCGTGGGTGCGGACATCATGTCGCTTGGCGGTATCGCGATCGCCATCGGCGCGATGATCGACGCGGCGATCGTGATGATCGAGAACATGCACAAGCATCTCGAACGTGCGGTGGAAGCGAAGGAGGTCGCGCGGGGCGCAGTCTCGATGGGGCGCTCGTTCAACACGAACGTCCTCTCGGCGCGCGAGCGCTGGCAGGTGGTCGTCGAGTCGTCGCGGGAGGTGGGACCTGCGCTCTTCTTCTCGCTCCTCATCATCACCGTCTCGTTCGTGCCGGTGTTCACGCTGGCCGGGCAGGAGGGGCGGCTCTTCAAGCCCCTCGCGTACACGAAGACGTTCGCCATGGCGGCGTCGAGTCTGCTGGCGGTGACGCTCGTCCCGGTGGCGATGGGGCTCTTCATCCGCGGGAAGATGTACCGGGAGCGCGCCAATCCGCTCAACCGGGCGCTCATCCGTGTCTATCGTCCGATGATCACGGGCGTTCTCCGGCACCGGTGGCCGGTGATCGGCGTGGCCGCCGTCGCGCTCATCCTCTCGTGGATTCCGTGGACGAAGGTCGGCAGCGAGTTCCTGCCGCCGATCGAGGAGGGGACGATCCTCTACATGCCAACGACACTGCCGGGTGTGAGCGTAGCCCGGGCGCGCGAGATCATGCGGACACAGGATGCGATCCTGAAGTCGTTCCCGGAGGTCGAGCACGTGTGGGGGAAAGCCGGCCGCGCCAACACGGCGACGGACCCGGCGGGCCTCGACATGTTCGAGACGACGATCACGCTCAAGCCGGAATCGGAGTGGCGGAAGGGGCTGACGTACGACGATCTCATCGCCGAGCTGGACTCCGCCGTGCGGATGCCAGGGGTGACCAACGCCTGGACGATGCCGATCCGCGGGCGCATCGACATGCTCGCGACAGGCATCCGGACGCCAGTGGGGATCAAGATCTTCGGTCCCGACCTGGGCGAGCTGGAGCGAATCGGCAAGGAGGTCGAGCGCGCTGTGCAATCCGTGCCCGGCACGCGGAGCGCGTTCGCCGAGCGCGCGGTGAGCGGCTACTACGTGGACATCGACATCGATCGCGCGGCGGCCGCGCGCTACGGACTCAACGTGGGTGACGTCAACGCTGTCATCACGACGGCGATCGGTGGCATGACGATCACGCAGACCGTCGAGGGGCGCGAGCGCTACGGTGTGCGCGTGCGCTACCCGCAGGAGCTGCGAGACAGCCCGGAGCGGCTGGCGTCCGTCCTCATTCCCGTGAATACGGCGGGGGGTGACGCAGCCACGGCGGGCGCCGGCATGGCGATGGGTGGTGGGGCGGCGCCCGGCGCCGCCAGCGGCGGACGGGCGGCGCAGGTGCCGCTCGGCCAGGTAGCCACGATCAAGCAGGTGCCGGGCCCCATGGTGGTCCGCACCGAGGACGCGCAGCCGACGGCGTGGGTCTACGTGGACGTCGCCGATCGGGACATCGGGAGCTACGTGGCCGAGGCGCAGCGGGTCGTCGAGCAGATGGTCACGCTCCCCTCCGGCTACACCCTCGCGTGGAGCGGGCAGTACGAATACATGCTGCGCGCGCAGGAGACGATGAAGGTCGTCATACCGGCCACGCTGGGAATCATCTTCCTGCTCCTCTACTTCAACTTCAAGAGCGTGGGCGAGACGCTGATCGTGATGCTCTCGCTGCCGTTCGCGATCATCGGCGGTATCTGGTTCATCTGGTTGCTCGGCTACAACTGGTCGGTGGCGGTAGCGATCGGATTCATCGCGCTGGCCGGCGTGGCGGCGGAGACAGGGGTCATCATGCTCATCTACCTGGACCATGCGTGGAAGGCGCGACAGGTGGACGGCCGCCGGCCGACGCTGCGCGACCTCTACGACGCGGTGATGGAGGGCGCCGTGGAGCGCGTGCGACCGAAGATGATGACAGTGACGGCGATCATGGCCGGCCTGCTGCCGATCCTGTGGGGCACGGGGACGGGGTCCAGCGTGATGAAGCGCATCGCCGCACCGATGGTGGGCGGGATGGTGAGCAGCACGGTGCTCACGCTGATCGTCATCCCGGCCATCTACTCGCTCTGGAAAGAGCGCGAGGTGCGTGCGGATCTTGCCGCCGAGCGGTCGCTCGGCGGGCGCATGGCAGGGGCGGCACCACGACCTGTCGGTGCCGCGCAGCTTTCGATGACATCGTCCAACAACAGCGAGGGAGGTTTGACGCCATGAGTGAACACAAGCAACATCGGCCCTCGGCGCTGCGCGGCGCGCGGCACGAGGCGCGCGAGGGCGGTCGTCTCGCGCAGGGCCGCCCCGATGGGCGGCCAGGCCGGGGCGCTATTGCCCCGAGCCCTGCGGGTGCACGCAGCCGCCGGCTCCGCATCATCGCCGCGGTGTTAGTCGCGGCGCTCCTTGGTGCCGGCTGGTGGCTTGCCACGCCGGCACCCGCACAGGCGAGCGAGATCACGGTCTACAAGAGCCCCACGTGTCAGTGCTGCTCGCTCTGGCTCCGGCACATGCGTCGCGCTGGCTTCGAGGTAACCGAGAAGAACGTATCGGACATCGCGGCGATCAAGGCGGAGCAGGGGGTGCCGGGCGAGCTGGCCTCGTGTCACACGACGCTGGTCGGCGGGTATGTCGTCGAAGGGCATGTGCCGGCGGACCTCGTCGTGCGGCTGCTCGACGAGCGGCCGCCAGTCGCGGGACTCGCCGTGCCCGGCATGCCGGCGGGCTCGCCGGGAATGGAGGGCAGCGGGCAGCCGTACGACGTGCTCACCTTCACGCGCGATGGCGAGACGGCGGTGTACGCCAGAAGGTGATCCGCTCCGGGGGGTGATCACCAAAGATCATGGTCCGCGTGAGTGCCGCTGTGCGTCATGCCGGAACTTGACTCTGGAGTGTACTCCAGGGTTTATCCTTCGATCATGTCCAGCTCCTTCTCGGCAACCACCCGCCGCCGTTTCAGCCTCGGACTTCCCGCATCTGCTCCCGCGCGCCCAACGGCTGCAGTGCTCCGCATCGGTGACCTGGCCGCCGCCGCCGGCGTCACCCCCGACGCGCTCCGCTACTACGAGCGACGCGGACTCCTGCAGCCAACCGGCCGGCGAGCGAGCGGCTATCGCGAGTACCCGCCGGAGGCCATCGGCGTGGTGCGCTTCATCAAGCACGCGCAGGTGCTCGGCTTCAGTCTCGCCGAGGTCGAGGAACTGCTCCGGCTGCGGGGGACACCGGCCCGCCGGGGGGCCGGGCTCGCGGTACGCGACGTGGCCGCGACGAAGCTGCGCGAAGTCGACGAGAAGCTCCGGATGCTCGGGGCACTCCGCCAGTCGCTCTTCGTACTGGTGGCCGAGTGTGACGAGACCTGCGGCACGAATGTGGACGCGGCGGTTGACCCGTTCGACTGTCCAATCATCGCCGCACTGAACGCGCCCGACGCCGCCGCGGCGCCAACGCCGTGCGCGTCGGGAAGTATCACCCGCTGAGGCCTTGGAGCCGAGACCGTGGAGCTGAGTTCCTTGGAGCGGAGTCGCGCTCCTAACCACACAGCCGAGCAGCGCATGCGCCTCGATCTGACCATCAGCGGGATGACCTGCCTCGACTGCGCCCGGCACGTCACGGCCGCGCTTGAGCGTGTAGCGGGGGTCGAGGCGGCGCACGTCGACTACCGGGCGGGCCGCAGCCGCGTGGAACTGGCCCCGGGCGTGACGCCGACGCCGGCGCTGGCCGGCGCGCTCGCCGCTGCGGTCGCACGGGCGGGCTATCGCGCCCAGCCGCTCATCCCCGACGAGGTCAGCGCCGAATCGGTCGGGATGGCCGGCATCGAGGCGTCTGCGGCGCCCGGTTCAGGGCGCTCCGACACGCCGTCGTTCGCTCGCGAGGCTCCCGCACGCCGGCTCTCGGTACACGCAACCGCCGGCGCGCCCGACAGGACAGGCGCCGCGCCGGGCGCCGACTTCGACCTCCTCATTATTGGAACTGGCGGCGCGGGCGTCGCTGCGGCGATTCAGGCGGCCGGGATGGGCGCGAAGGTCGCCATCGCTGAGTGCGGCACGCTCGGTGGCACGTGTGTGAACGTTGGCTGCATCCCGTCGAAGATGCTGGTCGAGGCTGCCGCGCACGCCCACGCCGCTCGGCGCGGCTTCCCCGGTGTGGCGCCCTGCGAGCCCGCCGTCGACTGGGGCGAAGTCGTGCGTCAGAAAGACGCGCTCGTGGGCGAGCTGCGCGAAGCCAAATACGCCGACGTGCTCGCGAGTTACCCCGGTGTGGTGCGCTTCGAGGGCCGCGCGCGCCTCCTGGCGAGCGCCGTGAACGATACCTCCAGCGGCGCGATCCGTGTGAGGGTCGGCGACGGCCCATCCACACGCGAGTACCTCGCCCGCAAGGTGATCGTCGCCACAGGGTCGGCCGCCACCCTGCCGGCGATCCCGGGTGTCGAGACCGTCGACGCGCTAACGAGTACGACCGCGATGAGTCTCGAGGCACTCCCCGCCTCCATGCTCGTGGTCGGGGGCGGCCCGGTGGGCGTGGAGCTGGGGCAGGCGCTCGCACGCTTTGGAGTGAAGATCGCGATCGTCCAGCGCGGCGCGCATCTGCTCCCCGGAGAGGACCCGGAGATCGCCGAATTGCTCCGCCAGGCGCTCGAGGCCGAGGGGATCGAGGTCCATACCGGCACCACCGCGGTGCGCGCGGAGCGCGACGAAGGCGGGGTGCTCGTCGACGTGCGGCGGGGGGGCCTCGACGGGCAGCTCCGCGCCGAGCGGGTGCTCGTTGCCACGGGACGACGGCCGAACACGCAGGACCTCGGCCTCGAGGAGGTCGGCGTGGCGCTCACGCCGGGCGGCTACGTCGAGGTGGACGCCACGATGCGGACCACGAACCCGGACGTGTACGCCGCTGGCGACGTGACCGGAGGGCCAGGCTACGTGTACGTGGCCGCCGCGGGTGGGCGCGTGGCTGCGGAGAACGCGCTAAAGGCGCTCCACGCGACCGGGACGACGAGCGACGATCAGCGCGAGTTCGACCTGAGGGTGGTACCGAGCGTGACGTTCACCGACCCGCAGGTGGCCTCGGTGGGCCTGACCGAGGCCGCCGCGCGGACGGCCGGGTACCACATCGAGGTCGCCACGCTGGACATGGCCGACGTTCCGCGCGCGCTCGTGAGCTTCAACCGGCGCGGGCTCGTCAAGCTCGTCACCGAGTCCGGTTCAGGGCGCATCCTCGGCGTGCACGCAGTGGCGCCAAACGCCGGGGAGTTCATGGGCGAGGTGACACTCGCCATCCGGTTCGGGTTGACCGCGAAGGATCTCTCGGGCACGCTCCATCCGTATCTCACGTGGGTGGAGAGCTTGAAGCTTGTCGCGCAGGGCGGATCCGCCGGCGTCCAGAAGCTGAGCTGCTGCGCATGAACCGCGCGCCCGGGAACGTCCTGCTTGGCGTAGCTGCAGCGCGTGACCACGACCACGACCACGATTACGTCCCGACATGACCGACCGAGTAGCCTACCGAACGCCTGCCACGACCGACCCGATCCCCCTGTCTACGGCGGCGCACAACCCCAGTCCCAGCTCCGGTGCGCGGCGCGGCCTCGCGGCGGCCGCGGGCGCCATCGGCGCCGCGTTTCTCGCCTCGCTCTGCTGCATGGGGCCGCTCCTATTCGTGACGCTCGGCGTCGGCGCGGGACTCGCGAGCACGTTCGAGCCGCTCCGCCTCCCGTTGACCGTCCTGACCCTGATTCTCCTTGCAGTCGGCTTCTACGTCGTCTATGGGAGGAAGCCGGCGCAAGCCGCTACCGCCCCGAGCGGTGCATGCACGCAGGACGCGACATGCACCGCTCCCCGCCACCGGACCCGCGACGAGATCCTGTTGTGGATCGCCGCGTTCGTCGCGCTCGTGTTCCTGACATTCCCCCAGTGGTCCATGCTTCTCGTCTGACTCCACCGAGCGGCGTCGCCCCGAGGCGGCGCGCCGACGTTCTCACCAAGCCCTCACGTCCCCTACACCGGGTGTACCGATGATCCAACCGCTCGCCACCTTCGGTCTCGCCGCCGCCGTAGGCGCCCTCTCCCTCTCCAATCTCTGCGGGCCGGAGTCACGGTCCATCGGCGCCATTGATGGTCTCGCCCCGATCGCAGAGGCCGCCCCCGTGCAGGCATCTCCACCTGTACGACCGCATGCCGACGCTCGACCGCCGGTGGAGGCAGCCGCACGGGCGGTGACGCAACGGTCGCCGGCACAACCGGCGGTGACGCAACCAGCGTCCGCGTCTCGGACGGTGACGCTCGCAGTGAAGGGGATGACGTGCGCTGGGTGCGTGCTCGGAACGCAAAAGGTTCTCACGCGCCTCCCCGGAGTTGCCAAGGCGGACGTGAGCTACGAGAAGGGGACAGCGGTCGTGACCTACGATCCGGCGAAGGTGACCGTCGAGCAGATGATCGCCGCGATCAAGACGCTCGGCTACACGGCCTCGATTGTAGCGCCAGCGACCGGTTGAGAGGCGCATGACCGGGCGCGTGTCGGGGCGCCTGGCACGACACCCTTCTCGTCGTCGCCGGCTGGTTCACCGTCGCCGTCGAGGTGCTGCATCTCGGCGTCGCGAGCCTCGCGATGGCCGCGTTTCTTGGGGTGCCACGCTACCTGTGCGAGCCGCTCGTACGGCGGGATGCCGCCGCCGGTGTGCCGGTCTTCCGCGAGTGGCTTCTCTACAGTACGTCACCCTGACGTTCCCAGCGCCTTCTCAAGCCGAAGCGCACGAGCACCGTGCGGCGGTGCGGTACGCGCCACCGCGCAGCGCCTCGATCACCGGGAACTTCGTCACCGTGAAGTAGCCGTTCACGCGCAGGTATGCCTGTACCAGCGCGACGGCGTTATCCCTGCTGCGCGCCCACCCGCGACGGCGTCGGCGTGCCGAGCGTGCCGGCCGCGAACCTGTTGTACAGCACCCCCAGCAGCGCGACGACGAGTGCCACGGCCAGGCTCACGCAGACGAGGCCCGTGGCGAGGCTGCCCCACGTGAGTGGCCGTACAAGCCCGCTGACGTCCAGGTGGAACACGTAGCTGAAGGCGGCTGCAGCGCTGCCCGGTGCGACGGTGACGAGGAGCGAGCAGAGCGCGTAGACGACGGCGGTGGTGATGCCCGCGGCGAGGGCGAGCGCTGCAGTGTTGAGTCGCATGGTCGTGTCCTCAGCAGGGGAGTGGTCAGGAGGGGGTCCGCAGGGACGCTCAAGACGTGGCGTCGCGCGACGCCGGGGACGCGGAGCGCGCGATCCGGCCGGGCCGTGGCAGGAACGCCGGCGTCACGGCCGCATGGCGGTCGTACTCGGCGCCGAACTCGGCGCGCACCTCCTGCTCCTCGCGCCGCGCCAGCCGTACGTACATCGCGACGAGGACCGGGAACATCAGGAGCGTGAGCAGGGTCGGCCACTGGAGCAGGAAGCCCAGCAGGATGGCGATGAAGGCGACGTACTGCGGATGCCGGATGCGGGCGTAGGGCCCGCTGGTGGCGAGGCGCCGCTCGCGCTGGGCGGCGAGAAGATGGTGCCATGCCGCCGAGAGCAGGATGAACCCGCCGGCGATCAGGACGTTGCTCAGGATGTGGAAGGGGCTCAGGTGCGGATCGCCCTGCCAGCCGAGCAGCGTGTCCCACAGGTGGCCGGCGTCGTGCGTAAGGAGGTCGAGGCCGGGATAGCGCTGGCCCAGCCAGCCCGAGAGGAGGTAGACGGTGAACGGGATGCCGTACATCTCCGTGAACAGCGCCACGACGAAGGCGGAGAAGGCGCCGAGTGAGCGCCAGTCGCGGCTCGTGCGCGGCTTGAAGAAGCTGAACGCGAAGAAGATGAAGATCGCCGAGTTCAGGATAACCAGCGACCACAGGCCGTAGGCGGGTGCGGTGTCGGTGGTCATGCTACCTCAGACGGTGAGGAGTGGTGAGGCGAGTCCTGCCGACGGCGTGCGCCGGCGTCCGATTGTTCGGCTGCCGATTGGTCGGCAGGAGCTGCCGCAGCGCGATCGCTGTGTCCGCCACGATGGCCCCCCTCATCATGGCGCCCACCGTCGTGACCGTGACTGCTCCCATGGCCGCGGTGCAGAAAGATGTGCAGGAGAGGACAGGCCAGGATCAGCAGAAATGGCCACAGGCCGAAGATGTGTGCCCGGTGCTCGGTCATGAGAAAGAAGCCGGCGACGAGCAGGAACCCGGTGACGGCGAGTGCCGTTCGAAGCGTGGCGGAGCTGGCCATGGTGTGTGCGACTCAGGTGAAAGGGATCAGGACGGGGCGTGTCCAGCATGGGGACCGCTGGTCGCACCGTGTGCTTATCCAGATGTCGGCATGACGCTCCACGTTCGGCGTCATGTTGTGAGGTATCCAGCCACTTGGCGAACCACGCGCAGCGCAATCGAGCGCAATCGAGCGCCATCGCGCTGCCGAGGCCGGCGCGAGCATGCGTCGTGTCCTGCTACCGGAAGTGGTACGCCAGTCCGGCCAGCAAGGCGAGGTCGTTCCGAACGGAGGCACCGTCAGCTCGCCCGTGGCCACCGGACAGGTAATCGCGTGCCTCGATGCGGAGTCCCGTTCGCCACAGCGTGAGCTCGGCGCCGGCGGCGAGGTAACCGGCGAGCACGGTCTGCGTGGCGACGCCGTCAGCGCGGTGATCGTAGCGTCGTCCGCCGATGCCGATGCCACCGAACGGTGCGATCCCTCGTCTCGCCGACTGCGCCGCGCCGCCCCCGACTTCCACACCGACGTCGAACTGGACCAGATCGACGTCGGTGCTCGTCGGCGCGCTACGATCTCTCGTCTGGGCGATGGCCACGCCGCCGACGACGGCGAGCTGCGGTCGGAGCCCGACCGCGAGCTGGGCCCCGATGAGTGCTGCCGGGCCGAGCGCCCGACGTTGCGCCCCGGTGGGCACGAAGCCACCGAGCAGGATGTGCGCCGACACACGCCGGCCGTCGGCGTCAACGCTGTGTGGTGTCGGCTGCGCCCGCGTGGAGCGGGCGGCGACCAACAACACCATCGCGACACCGAGACGGATCAGGGAGCTTACACGCATGGTGCCTCCGACATGAACGCCGAGCGGTGGATGGACGGGCTTCTCACGTCGCGCTCGCCGGCGTCGTTCCTGAATGTGCCGCGCCGCCGTCGGCGGTGTCCGACGGGACGCTGTCGCGACCAGACTCGCCGAGCCATACCGTCCGCGCGTCCCCGCGGAAGCACCTACCGTCGTGCTCACAGCCCTCGTGCAGGCAGCGCAGCCGGAAGCGCAGGACGGCAGCCTCGGGCGGGAACGGCCCGAGCGTCAGATGATGGCGTTGCGGCCCGGCCATCACGCCGCCGGCCGGCACGAGGACCGCCGACTGCACCGGCCCTTCGTCCAGTCGCCAGGTGAGCTCGCACGGGCAGTTGGTGTGGACCATCAGCCGGTCGCCCTGCTGGATGCGATCGACGGGGCTGGCGAAGCTCCAGACCACGGCGCGTGGCACGACGTGCTGCGCCAGCGCCGCCGGTGCCGGACGCCCGAGCGCGTGGTAGACGTTCCGGAGGTGCGTGCGGAACAGCTCGTCGAACGCGCCGTCGTTTCCGGACTCCTGATCGTCACCGAACCACCAGAACCAATCGCTGCCCTCGGCAGCATGGAGTGCGTCGAAGGCCGCAGCCACCCGCTCCGCCGGAGCGGTCCGGGCGCGCTCGAGGTCCGCGCGGACTGCGCCGAGCAGCGCCCAGGCGCGGTTCTCCTCAGCCTCTCCGACCCACGTGCCGAGGTCGGCCCCCGGAGCGGACCCGCTCTCGTCGATCCAGGAGCCCGTGAAGAGGTCATGGACGACGGCCTGCTCGCTGGGGGGATGCGGGCGGATCCGCCGCCCGGCGTTCCCGTCGAGGTACTCGGCGAAGGTCACCGTTCGGATGTCGGAGGCCTGCTCCAGCGCCGTGTACAGCGCGTGCAGGAACGGACGCCCGTCGTCGCGGTACGCGCCCCACGCGTTCTCGCCGTCGAGGATGACGGTGAGCACGCGATCCGCATCGTCCTTCGCCATCGGCTCGATGAAGCGCGCTCTCACGTGCGCGACGAAGTCGCGTGCCGCGTCGACCGGGTCGGCGACGTGCTGGTAGTCGAAGCCGATGCGGTCCGAGAGCCAGCCGTCTCGGAAGAAGACGCTCACGGCGCTCTCTCCACCGAGCGCCTGGTATGGTTGGCAGAGTACGTCGGGTTCGTCGGCTCGGTAGCCCCAGCGCCCCGACCGGGCGAGAACACCGCGGTCGGACGCGATCCACTGGACGCCGTGCCCGGCGAAGAGGGGAACTACCGTCTGACTGACGGCGCCCTCCGCCGGCCACATGCCGCGCGGCGGCCGCCCGAAGGCTCGTATGTAGCTCTCGATGGCCAGACGGACGTGCGCCTCGGCGTCCTCGGGCCAGGCGAAGCGTGGCGGGAGCGATGCGCCGGGACGGTCGATTGTCGCCAAGTCGGTATCGACGAGGAGCGGCAGGATCGGGTGGGCGAGCGGCGTCGTGGCGACCTCGATCTGTCCACGCTCCTGCAGCAGGCGATGGATCGGTACGATCGCCCGCATGACCTTGTATTGCTCGGCGACCATCGCCCGCACGTCATCCACGCTGAAGTCGCGTTGCTGCGCAACGAACCGGTGCACGGACACGACCTCGCCGGTCACGAGCCGCACGTCGCCGTCGCGGAACTCGCGGCCGAACCACGCGAGGTTGAACCACATCTGGAGGTCGCGGATGTCCTGCGCGCTCCCCTCCCGCTCCTCGCTGCGCATCGCGAAGAGCTCCCGATAGCGGGGATGCGGAAAGACCTGATTGTGCCACTGGGCGTCGAAGAAGGTCGAGAGGACCTCGTCGCGCTCGGCCGGCGACAGCGACTCCGCGGGCGTCAGCGTCAGGTCGAGGGCTCGGTCGGTGGCGCCGTGCTCGACGTAGTCCGCCAGCTGCCGGAGCAGAACCGGCGTGAGGTTGATCGTCAAGTGGATGTCCGGGTGGTCGGCGACCAGTGCGGCCATGGCGTAGTAGCTGCGCAGCGCGTGCAGACGGACCCACGGCTGCGTGTAGCTGCCAAGTGCCGTCGGATGGCCCGTGTCTCGGTAGAGAGGTTGGTGCTGGTGCCAGAGCAGGGCGAGATGGAGCTTCGGGCCCACCACGAAGGTGACGGCCGGCACAGACGCCTCGCCGGCTGGCGAGCGCCCATGCACTTCGTACGTCACGCGCGTCGCGTCGGCGAAGGGGCCGAGCGTCGCCCGCCAGTAGCTGTTCCCGTCTGCGTTGCGTTGCCACGCGGCGTTGACGAGCGACTGCTCCACGCGACCGTCCGTCTCCTCGGACCGGACGACGACCCACACGCTCTGTCCGGGCTCCACGGGCCACGTGCCGCTCTCGATGGCTACCAGCTCGCCGGCGCTCACCCGGTGTGGTGTGCGCGACGCGTCGTTCGTCTGGTGCCACAGGTGCATCCTGGTCACGTCCGTCATGGTGTCGCCCTCCATGGCATCGTCCTCCCAGCCCACCAGGGTCGGCCGTGGGTGCCGGCGATGTCGGCGAGGCGGCGCAGGCGGTCGGCCGCCACCGTGCGCAACCAACGCCGCCGCTCGCCGGTGTCGGCGATCGCGAACGCCTCCTCCCACACGACTCGCCCCGCCAGGAAGCCTGCGGCTCCGGCCTCGCAGGCGATGCGAAGCTGCTGAGCGAACTCGTTGAAGGTGGCACCGGCACCGCAGAGCACCCAAGGCGCCCTCGATTCGGCGTCCAGCTCGAGACAGGCGTCGCGAAGCCGCCCGTCGTCCTGCGTTGAACGCCCATCGCCCGGGAATTCGGTGGCGAGCAGGTCGACGCCGAGCGCGGTCACCTGCCGTGCCGTTTCGATCACCAGCTCAGGCCTGCGCCGCGCGAACGACTCGGGGCTCTCCGGGTCGAGGCGGTAGGTGAAGGCTTGGACGAGGCTGGGGAGCGCCCCCTCCCGGCAGCGCTCGACGAACTGCCGCACCTCGCGGAGCTGCCAAGTCGCCGACTCGCTATGCCCTGGATGGTAGTAGGCGACGAGCGACGCCCCGTCGGCGCCGAGCCGCCGCGCGTCGGCGGCGCTCCAGCGGACGAGGAGCTCGGAGACGCGCGCGCCGTCCTCGTCCGCGTCACAGTCGTCCTCGGCGCTCACGACGAGCCCTACATCGTGTGGTAGCGCTTCGGCGACGACCGCGTGCTCGGCGCCCGACGCAGGGTCCAGCAGTACGGCCGACGCGTGGGGGGCGAGCACGGCGCAGAGCTCCCGCTTGTACGCGACAACCGACGCGTTGCTGACTGTGTCCGGGTGCACCGGGTCGATCAGAAGGCGCAGGGCGTCGCGGTGGTCCAGCGCGCAGAGGGAAAGGATGCCGGCATCGTTGGACAGTCGATGGATGCCGCGCAGGGTGGCGGCGGGCAGCTGCCGGTCGGCTGCATACGGAAGAGGGGATTTGCTCAGCATGAGCGGAGGGGTGAGAGGTCGGGGACGAGGCGCATCGCGACGACTGCAGTTAGCAATGGCGCTCGTCGGCAGATCGAGAGTACCACGTCACGCTGAGCGCCCGCTGAAGGGCGCATGAACGACCATGCGGAGTCGGTCACCAGCGCTGCATGGGACGAGCATATCCACCGTGGATTGCTCATGCGCTCTTCAGCCCCCATTCAGGCCGCGGCGCGATCTTCGACCCGTGCGGTGCAGGTGGCTGTCGATGGCAGGCGCCGCGCCGGGACCATGAATGCCGCGGGCCGCACGGTCGCGGCGGACGATGGCGAAACGAAGCTCCGCGTGCAGCGGGCGGGAGGACGCGATGTGGAACGCCTCGAATGACGAGAGATCAGGTGGTCC
Organism: Gemmatimonadetes bacterium SCN 70-22; assembly: GCA_001724275.1. NCBI lineage: Bacteria > Pseudomonadati > Gemmatimonadota > Gemmatimonadetes bacterium SCN 70-22. Next base: position 97,129 of record MEDZ01000005.1, on the reverse strand, counting down.
GGGCGACACACCTGACTTCACGAAGCGGCTGGAGCAGGTGATCACTGCCGCGGATACGGCGAGGGCGCGGCAGAGCCGGGAGATGGAGACGACGATGGCCGAGCGTGAGGCCGCCGAACGGAAGTTCGAGCAGATGGCCGTGGATCTTTTCGGACGCGTCATTCGCCCGCGCGTGGAGGCACTCACGACTCGCCTCGGCGCGATGCCACTCGTGCGCTGCGAGATGGATCAGTGCCAGACGGCCGTGGGCGTGCACACGCGGTGCATCTTCGCACGCACCACTCGCTTTCCGGCGACGACCACGCTGACGGTGGGCGTATTGCAGGACCGGGTGAAGGGGGGGGCGAGCGTCTTTTTTCGCGTCGAGGTGGTCCCCGTCCTCTTCGACTTCACGAAGGAGGATCACCTGGACATTTCACTCGATGCGCCCGACGAGCAGGCGGTCGCGCAGTGGGTCGGGGACCGGTTGCTGCGCTTCCTCGATCTGTATCTCAGCCTCGAGACCGACCCACGATACCAGGCACAGAACGTGGTGCAGGACCCCGTGTGCGGGATGCAGGTTTCGGGGGCCGTCGCCGAGCACCACGTCGAGCATCACCGGCACACCTATCACTTCTGCTCACAGACCTGCCGCGACAAGTTCGTGGCCGATCCGGACTTCTATCTGGACCGAGGGGCGACGGTCCGCGAGGCGTGAGCTGATCGCGACGTGATCGCGACCTGACGCGCCACCGCGCCACCACCTCCGGTGGCGCGGTGGCGCTTTGCCTGCATCTTCGTGCCGCTCGGCTTCATCCGCGGTTCGTAGGAGACGCGGTACCACTCCCGGAGCCATCCCTACATCGGCTCGATCTCCGCTGACGGCACCGCGATGATCTGTTCGCACTGCGCGATCAGCCTCTCGTGAATCGCCTTGTCCAGGCACATCATCGACTGCACTCGTCACGCCAGCGATTGCACGCTGCGTAGAGCCGTACGCGGCGGCGAGCCCGAGTTCGTGCGACGCGTCCGCACCGGCGTGAGCAGCTGCTCTACCCGTGCGGCTCGATGGCTCACACGCCAATGCTCCGCAGCCGGAGGTGAACCCCAAAAGGCTGAAAGCAACAGCGTGGGGCGGCCATGCTGGCCCGCCCCACGGTGGTCCCGATCCGGCCCTTGGCAGGGCCGATCCCTACGCGTTCGTAGTGGGCGTCGTCAGAAGGCGACCACGCCTTCCATGACGAACCCGTTGAACTTGCCGCCGCTGCGGCGGTCGGTGGTCGGGAAATCGACGTACTTCTGCGTCACGTACTCACCCTTGAGCAGGATGAGCGGCGAGATCTGCCAGCCAGCGGCGAGCGCCTGCCGATCGGCGCCCACGTCCTTTGTCATCCCCTGCAGTCGCATGGTCGCGGTGTTGTAGCGCCCGCCGACGTAGAGCCGGTCGCCGGCGAAGCGGTAGACCACGTCCACGGCCTCCTGGGAAAGCTTGCGGTCGGTCGTCTCGGTGGCGGCCCGCCCCTGTCCACGGTCGAGCGAGCCGAAGACCTCGAGGCCGCGGAACTTGACGAACGGGTTGATCTGCAGCGCCTGCACATTGTTGCGGAACCCGGGCTGGATGCTGCCGCTCCAGCGGTCGCGGCCCACCGAGTCGACGAGCACGTCGTAGTAGCGCGAGCCGGGGCGGTCGCCCGAGTAGATCGTCTGGTTGAGGGAGCGGTCCGCCTTGTAGAGCGAGCCGCTGAGGCGGACGCGCAGGTCACGATTGACCTGCTTGTCGACGCCGACCTTGCCGTAGCGCGCCCAGCCGCGCTTCTCCGGCGTCGCCACCGAGCCGCGCATCTCGCCGCTGGTCACCGCGCCCATGACGAAGGCCGAACCCCGGCGAAAGTAGACCTCGGCCCCGGCCTCGGTCGTGAACGGGTCGACGATGTAGTTGCCGACGAATGGGTTGTACATCGCCTGGCCAGCGTCGGAGCGGCGGAAGTGCGAGTCGCCGAAGTTGTTCTCGAACATGCCCACCTTGACGGTTGCGTACTTCATGAGCGTGTTGAGCGGCGCGATGTTGATCGGCGAGGCGTCGATCTGGAGGTAGCCACCCTTGACGTAGAACTGTTCGTGGCCGCGCGCGGCCAGGTAGTTCTCCAGCGAGACGACGATGCCGCGCGCGAGCTGCGCGTTCACCACCAGATTAGCGCTCGCCAGCGGGAGCCCGGCGCCGATCGCGAGGAGCTGGTTCTGGTCCTTGCCGCCAACCATCCGGGGTGCGGCCGTGTTGGAGTGATCGAGCGCCTGGAAGGACTGCGTGAAGGCCGCGCCGAGATCGAGCGTCGGGCCGGTGAACGTGGCGGTGGCCGGCTTCGGCATCTCGAAGACGTTGATGCCGCGGGCGTCGTAGGGGCGGACGCCCGGCACGGTCTTGCGGAAGACGTCGAGGATGGTCGACTGCGCCGTCGAGTCGGTGGTGGGGGCGCGGGCAGCGGCGGTCGGCCGCGCGGCGCCGGTGTCTGGTGCCGTGACCGGCCCGGTTTGCTGGGCCAGTGCCGGCGTGGTGCTCGGGGCAGCGCTCAGGACGGCGAGCGTGCCGAAGGCGAGGAGGACGGAGGTGGCGGACATGGTCGTGCGCTCCAGAAGATTCCGCAGGCTGGACCGGCTGCGGCGCGGTGTACACTCGAGACGGATCGGACGCGAACGGATCGTGCGCGAACGGATCTGGACTGCAACGTCACGGACTGCGTCGTCGGACGACGCGCACTCAGTGGCGCGAGGCGCCTCGTCAGGTGCGGTGGTGCGTCAGGCGACTCGGGACGAACTATGCGCACGCCGGCGGGGGGAGCCATCGGGAGAGAACGAGGAACTTTGGTCCGGGCCGGCGCCCCTCAGCGTCGGGGAACGCCGGACGGGACTGCGTGCCGCCCCCCGCCCCGACACGCCCACTGCCACCCTCCGACGTCTCAGGGCACCGCGTTGCCACGTGCACCGGTGAGTGGGATCGTGGAGGGGAACAGACGGACGATCGAGGGGCAACGTGACGCGATCGCGACCACCGGCAGGCCGGGACGCAATCCCTCATTCATCCACTGCTCAGGCGTCGTTCAGCTTCACGTCGCAATGTGGAGGTCGAGATCCCGATCAGCGGTGGGCCCGACTGGGCTGCACGCGGGAACGGGGCAGCTCCACGCGAATATCGGCCGACGCGTGCAGGACGTTCGGCTATTCACGATCGAGTTCTCGAGGATGAGGCGAATGCCACCACCGAAACGACCTTCGCGTCGGAAACCGGAGACTGCGTCCCCTGAGGAACCACGCCACGCACCGACCGTGGACTCATTGACGGAGCTTGCCCTCGATGTGCGCTGGGCGTGGAATCATCGGGGCGACGAGCTCTGGGCGCTGCTGGACCCCGAGCTCTGGGCCGCGACACACAATCCGTGGGTCGTGCTGCAGACAGTCTCGAAGGCACGGCTCGAGGCATTTCTCGCCGGTCCCGCCAATCGGAAACGGATCGAGCGACTGCTGGAGCACCGGCGTCGACATCTGGATGCGCCGGCCTGGTTCCAGCGCACCCACCCCGACGCCCAGCTCACCGGCGTAGCGTATTTCTGCATGGAGTTCGCCCTGAGCGAAGCGCTCCCCATCTACTCGGGTGGGCTGGGCAATGTGGCCGGCGATCAGCTCAAGGCAGCATGCGATCTCGGCGTTCCGGTGATCGGCGTCGGCCTGCTCTACCAGCAGGGCTACTTCCGGCAGGCTATCCGGCCCGACGGGAGCCAGCAGGCGTTGTACCCATACAACGATCCCGGCCAATTGCCGATCACGCCGGTCCGCGATGCGACGGGCGAGTGGCTGCGGGTGGAGCTCGCCTGGCCGGCCTACCCGATCCGGCTCCGCGCCTGGCAGGTGCGCGTGGGTCGCCGGATCCTGTACCTCCTCGACAGCAACGACCCGGCCAATCCGCCGGCGGCACGCGCCATCACGAGCGAGCTCTATGGCGGCGATCCGGAGCTCCGCCTGCAGCAGGAGATCGTGCTGGGCATCGGCGGCTGGCGCCTGCTCGACACACTCGGCCTGGCGCCGGAGGTGTGCCACCTGAATGAGGGGCACGCGGCGCTGGCCGTGCTCGAGCGCGCACGGCGCTTCGCGGAGCAGAACGGGTGCTCGTTCGAGACGGCCCTGACGGCCACCCGAGCGGGGAATCTCTTCACCACGCACACTGCCGTGCCGGCCGGCTTCGACCGCTTCGCGCCGTCGCTCGTGGAGCAATACCTGGGGCGGTACGCGAAGCAGGAGCTCGGGGTCCCTCTGGACGACCTGCTGGCGCTGGGTCGCGAGAATCCGCACGATCGTGGCGAGGCGTTCAACATGGCGTACCTCGCCCTGCGCGGCAGCGGAGCCGTGAACGGCGTGAGTCGGCTGCACGGTGCGGTGAGCCGCCGGCTCTTCGGCCCACTCTTCCCGAGGCGACCGGAGCACGAGGTTCCGATCGGGCATGTGACGAACGGCATCCACGTCCCTACGTGGGACTCCGCCGCCGCCGACGCACTGTGGACGGAGGCGTGTGGCGCCGACCGTTGGCGCGGCACCATGGAGGCCGTGGGTCACGGACTGGCGAGCGTTCCCGATGCTGACCTCTGGGCGCTTCGTACCGCAAACCGCGAAGGTCTGGTGAACTACGTGCGCGAGCGCTTGCCAAGGGAGCTCGTCTCGGCGGGCGCGCAATCGACGCAGGTGGAGAGAGCGCAGACGGCGCTCGACCCTGCTGTGCTGACCATCGGCTTCGCCCGCCGCTTCGCGACCTACAAACGCCCGACCCTCCTACTCCATGACCGCGAGCGACTGCTCCGCCTGCTCACCGACCCCGACCACCCGGTGCAGCTCGTCATCGCCGGTAAGGCGCATCCCGCCGACACTGCCGGCCAGGCGATGATCGCTGAGTGGGTTCGCTTCAGTCGCCATCCGGAGGTGGAGGGGCGCATCATCTTCATCCCCGACTACGACCTGCTCCTCGCCGAGCACCTGGTGCAGGGCGTGGATCTCTGGATCAACACGCCGCGCCGCCCTTGGGAGGCGAGCGGGACGAGTGGCATGAAGGTCCTCGTCAACGGGGGACTCAACCTGTCGGAGCTGGATGGATGGTGGGCCGAGGCGTACACCCCGGACGTCGGGTGGGCCTTGGGCGATGGCCACGAGCGTGGCGATGATCCGACGTGGGATTCCGCCGAGGCGGAGACGCTTTACGCGCTGCTCGAACGCGAGGTCGTCCCGGCGTTCTACGCCCGTGACGAGCGCGGGATCCCTACGGCCTGGCTCGCGCGCATGCGCGCGAGCATGGCGGCGTTGACGTCGCGCTTCTCCACCAACCGCACCGTGCGCGAGTACACGGAGCGCTTCTACCTGCCCGCCGCGGAGGCCTATCGCGCGCGGGCCGCAGACGGGGGCCTGATGGCGGACCGGCTGGGCAAGTGGGAACGTCACCTCACCGAGCTCTGGGGTGAGGCGCGCTTCGGCCCGACGCGCGTGGAGACGCACTCTGGCCGCCACGAGTTCATCGTGGAGGTCCATCTGGGCGGGCTTGACCCTGAGTCGGTGCGCGTCGAACTCTACGCCGAGCCTTCCAATGGCGCGTTTTCCGACGACGGCGAGCCGACGCGCTGGGTGATGACGCGCGCTCGGGCGATGGGTAGAGAGACGATGGGTGCCCGGGCGGTGGAGGGATCGTTAGGTGGCTACGAGTACGAAGCGAGCGTTCCCGCCTCGCGAGACGCGGGAGACTACACACCACGTCTGGTGCCGTACCACCCCCAGGCGCGGATTCCGCTGGAAGCGCTGGACATCCTGTGGCAGCGATGACAATGGAGGCGGGAACGATGACGATGACACGCGCCACTGCGGCCAGCGGACCCCTCTCACCGCCCGAGCTGCACTCGATCGACGCCTACTGGCGCGCCGCAAACTATCTGTCGGTCGGGCAGATCTACCTGCTCGACAACCCCTTGCTCCGCAAGGCGCTGACACTGGAGCACATCAAGCCACGACTGCTGGGCCACTGGGGGACCACGCCGGGGCTGAACTTCATCTACGCGCACCTCAATCGCGTCATCCGACGCGACGACCTGGACATGATCTTCGTCGCGGGGCCCGGACACGGTGGGCCGGCCGTGGTCGCGAACACGTACCTGGAAGGCAGCTACACGGAGCTGTACCCCGACGTCTCCCGCGACATCACGGGGGTGCAGCGGCTCTTCAAGCAGTTCTCCTTCCCCCGTGGAATCCCGAGCCACGCGGCGCCGGAGACGCCCGGCTCCATCAACGAGGGGGGAGAGCTCGGCTACTCGCTGGCCCACGCATACGGCGCCGCCTTCGACAACCCCGATCTCATCGTCGCGTGTGTGGTGGGCGACGGAGAGGCCGAGACCGGGCCGCTCGCCGCGGCGTGGCACTCGAACAAGTTCCTGAACCCGGTCACCGACGGCGCGGTGCTGCCCATCCTGCACCTGAACGGCTACAAGATCGCGAGCCCCACGATCCTCGCCCGGATCGGCGACGAGGAGCTGGCGAGCCTTTTCCGCGGCTACGGCTACGAGCCGTACCTCGTCGAGGGCGCGGAGCCCGCGGCCGTGCACCAGACGATGGCGGCGACGCTCGACACCGTGGTCGAACGGATCCGCGCGATCCAATCGGCCGCGCGCGACGACGGTGAGGTCGAGCGTCCCCGGTGGCCGATGATCATCCTGCGCACCCCCAAGGGCTGGACTGGGCCGAGGGAGGTCGACGGCCGGAAGACGGAGGACAGCTGGCGCTCGCACCAGGTGCCGCTGGCGGAGCTGGCGACGAGGCCGAATCACGTGCGGCTCCTGGAAGAGTGGATGCGGAGCTACCGCCCCGAGGAACTCTTCGACGAGGCCGGAACCCTGATCCCCGAACTGGCGGCACTGGCACCCGAGGGGCGCCGGAGGATGGGAGCCAACCCGCACGCCAATGGCGGATTGCTCCTCCACGATCTCCGGCTCCCCGATTTCCGCGACTACGCCATCGCCGTACCGACGCCCGGTGTGGAGGTGGCAGAGGCGACGCGTGTGCTCGGCGCCTTCCTGCGCGACGTGATGCGGCTGAACATGGAGCGGCGGAACTTCCGCATCGTCGGCCCTGACGAGACGACGTCCAATCGCCTCGGCGCACTCTTCGAGGTCACGGACCGCACCTGGGTAGCCGATCGTGCGCCGGACGATGAGGAACTGGCCGCCGACGGTCGCGTGATGGAGATCCTCTCCGAGCATACCTGCCAGGGGTGGCTCGAGGGATACCTGCTCACCGGTCGCCACGGCCTGTTCTCCTGCTACGAGGCCTTCATCCACATCGTGGACTCGATGTTCAACCAGCACGCCAAGTGGCTCGAGGTCACGGGCGATATCCCGTGGCGGCGCCCCATCGCGTCGCTCAACTACCTGTTGACATCTCACGTCTGGCGGCAGGACCACAACGGCTTCTCGCACCAGGACCCGGGCTTCCTGGACGTGGTGATGAACAAGAAGGCGGACGTCATCCGCGTCTACCTGCCGCCCGACGCCAACACGCTGCTCAGCGTCGCCGACCACTGCCTGCGGAGCCGCAACTACGTCAACGTCATCGTGGCCGGGAAGCAGCCGGCTCTCCAGTACCTCGACATGGATGCCGCCATCAAGCACTGCACCGCGGGCATCGGCATCTGGGAGTGGGCGAGCAGCGACCGCGGCACCGAGCCGGACGTGGTCATGGCCTGCGCCGGCGACACTCCGACGCTGGAGACCCTGGCCGCGGTGAGTCTGCTGCGTGACCTCTCCCCGGAGCTCAGGGTGCGCGTGGTCAACGTGGTGGATCTCATGCGGCTCCAGTCGGCGGAAGCGCATCCCCATGGCCTTGCCGATCGGGACTTCGACACGCTCTTCACGACCGACCGGCCGGTGATCTTCGCCTATCATGGCTACCCGTCGCTCATCCACCGGCTGACCTACCGCCGGACCAATCACGGCAACTTCCACGTCCACGGATTCAGGGAGGAGGGGACGACCACGACCCCGTTCGACATGGTCGTCCTGAACGAGGTGGATCGCTTTCACCTGGTGGCGGCCGTCATCGACCGCGTGCCGAAGCTGGGCGCCGTCGCGGCCTACGCGAAGCAGGCCATCCGGGACAAGCTCATCGAGCACACGCAGTACATCGCCGAGCACGGAGACGATATGCCCGAGATCCGCGATTGGGTGTGGCCGGCCCGGTGACCCCGGGGTTTCGGAGCACGATGAGCGCGGCGAGTACGATGCCCCAGGCGAGAACGTCCGACATGGCGACGCGCTCCTGGGAGTAACGAGCCGGTGTTCACGCGAGACGGATGATGGCCCGGTGTCGCCGACTTGCGGCAGCGGCGGTGTCGGTATCAGGGTGACATATCAGGATCGGCATCGACGCTCCGAGCATGATCTCGTCCGTCACGCTGTGAGCGAGGCGTCGCCGGCGTCCGCCACACCCGTGCGTCGAGAGGGCGATGAGGTCAGCGGACGTTGTTCGCGCGTGCTCGAGAATGGCGTGCGCCGTGTGTGTGTGCGCGACGACGCGCCAGTACACGCGCGTGCCGCATCGCTCGAGCTCCGTTGCCAAGTGCGCCAGGTAGCGCTCCGCGTCACCCACGGTACCTCGCGGATCTCCAGCTTCCTGGTCGCGCGCAGGCGGTCCGTTCGGCGAAGAGCGTCGGTAGCCGGAGCGCGAGCGCACGACGGTGAGCAGCTCGAACGCGGTCGCCTCCTGGACGCCGGCCGCGGCATCGCCTAACGCCAACGCGTGGGCGAGGACGGACTCGGCGAGTTCGGAGCCATCGAGCGGCACGAGAACCCGGCGGAACAGCGGCCCGGTCGCCTCCGCGTGGCCGACCGCACCGGGGTGGACAAGGAGCACGGGTGCGTGGGACCATCGCACGACGGCGTCGGCCACGTTGCCGATCCACTCGCGGCTCCTGCCGCCGAGGCCGTGCGTCGCCATGACGATGAGGGCCGAACGTCTGTCGGTGGTGTGGCGGCACAGCGCCTCGGCCGGTTCCCCGTCCAGAACAGTCGCTGTCACCAGTACGTTGCGGGTGATGTCCAGCCGGGTGGCGAGCGCGGCGAATCGTTGGCGGAGTCGGCCTCGCTCCTCCTCGATATACGCGGGGTCGCGAACTGGCGCGCCGAGCGTCTGCCTCGTCGATTCGTAGACGTGCACGAGTTCGACCGGCGCGTTCACACGCTGGGCGACAGCGAGGGCCAGTCGTAGAGCAGGGTCGGCAAGCGAGGAGCCGGCCAACGGGACGATGATCGAGGTGAACATGGGATACTCCACCCAGTGGGTATCGGCTTCAGCCGGAACTGTGCGCAGTACCAAAGAGTAGCTGCGTTAGCTGAAGACGCTCTGAGGCGCCCATGAGGACTCAGGGCGGCGCCCGTGGTGGCGTCACCTTCCTGCTCAGCGAGCCCTCAGCCCAGCATCAGCATCGCGCGTTACCCTCTACTCGCAGTCCTCCCGACCGCACGTGGCGCGCGATGAGCAGGTGCTAGGAGAGAACCGGTCAGGAGCATGACGAGGAGGCGGGATGGCACCAGCAACCCATGAGAAGCGTTTCGCGGCGGCCGAGCCCCCGATGGCGCCGCGGTTCGGCACGTCCGGATGGCGCGCCGTGCTAGGGGACGAGTTCACCGTGGCCAACGTGCGGCTCGTCTGCCGTGCCATCGCCGAACACGTGCGGGAGACGGCGGCGCCGGCGTCGCGGGGCGCACCCGAGATCCTCGTCGGCTACGACACGCGCTTTCTCAGCGAGCGCTTCGCCAGCGTCGCGGCGGAGACACTCGCGGACGGCGGGCTGCGCCCGCTCCTCTGCGAGGCCGCGACCCCCACACCGGCGGTAGCCTTGCACGTGATCCGCCGAGGACTCGCTGGCGCGGTCACGATCACGGCGAGCCACAACCCGCCCGAGTACAACGGCGTGAAGTTCACGCCGGCCTGGGGTGGACCCGCCCTGCCAGAGACGACGCGGGCCATCGAGGCGCGCATCGACGTGCTCGCCGGCGTTGGGGTCACCGCGGCGGCGGACCGCGGGGCCGTCGCCGACGCGACCCGCGCCGCGCCGCGCCCGGTCGATGCCCGGCCCGACTACCTCGAGGGGCTCGCGCGCCTGGTGGATCTCGAGGCGATCCGCCGCCAGCGGCCGTCCATCGTGGTGGATCCGCTGTACGGCGCGGCGCGCGGGTACCTCGACCACCTGCTCGGCCGCGCCGGCGCGCGGATCACGGTGCTCCACGATCACCGCGATCCGTACTTCGGCGGCCGCCGCCCCGATCCCGACGAGACGGGGCTCCGCGAGCTGTCGAGTGCCGTCGCGGAGGGCGAGGCGGAGCTGGGCCTCGCGACCGACGGCGACGCCGACCGGTTTGGCGTGGTGGACGAGGATGGCACGTTCGTCGCGCCCAACCTCGTGCTCGGGCTGCTGCTCGATTACTTGGCCGTGACGCGTGGCTGGCGAGGTGGTGCAGGGGTGGCCCGGTCTGTCGCGACCACCCACCTCGTCGACGCCGTCGCGGCCGCGCACGGGCTGACGGTGTACGAGACGCCGGTCGGCTTCAAGTACATCGGCGCGCGCATCGCCGACGGCAGCGCCGTCTTCGGCGGCGAAGAGAGCGCGGGGCTCGCGATCACCGGCCACGTCCCCGACAAGGACGGGGTGCTCGCCTGCCTCCTCGTCGCCGAGATGGTGGCGCGCACAGGCAAGGGAATCCGCGAGCAGCTGGTGGAGCTGTTCCGGCGCGTCGGGGCGTTCCACACCGGTCGAGTCGACGTGGAGCTCACGCCGGACGTCCGGGCACGAGTGGCGGCGGTGCTCGCCGATCCTCCATCAGCGCTCGGCGGCGTCGCGGTGCGCGAGGTGAACCGCATCGACGGAGGCAAGTTCCTGCTCGCGGACGGCGCGTGGTTCCTGCTGCGCCCCTCGGGGACGGAGCCGCTGGTACGCTGCTACGCCGAGGCGGAGAGCCCGGAGCGGCTCGTCGCGATCCTCGCCGCAGGGCGCCAGCTCCTCGGTGCGTGAGCGGCGGCGCGCGGCACTACGCGGCGGCGAGGTCGCCCGCCGGCCGTCGCGGCTTCAGGCGGAAGATCACGTACACGAGATAGAGCGACATCAGGGCGCCGCCGAAGCAGAACACCGAGATGTAGGCGAAGCGGAAGAACAGGTACGTCGTCACGAAGACCAGGCTCACCAGCACGCCGAACACCCGCAGGCGGCGGTCCGACGTGATCAGCAGCGGAGCGGTGATGATGAAGAGGTAGATCGCGTAGGTGGCGTTCCGGCCGACCACGAAGTCGAGCAGCTCGGTGCCCCCGTAGGCGATGGCTCGATTCAGGAACGTCGTGACGAGCCAGCCGTCGTGGGCGAAGTAGGGCACGTACTGCAGGCCCCCGAGCGTCCCGCCGGCGATGGCGAAGAGGAGGTAGAGCGGCCTCCGCCGCGACGGCTCCACGAACAGCGTGGCGAAGGGCACCCACACCGGCCAGAGGAACCAGGCGAAGAACATGTAGGCCAGGGAGAAGGCCGCGACGAGCGCGGGGGCCTGGCGCGCCCCCCCCATCCACACCATCCCCTCGCTGAACTGCTGCAGGCCGAAGAGGAGCGGCAGCACGCCGATCGCCAGGTAGCGGCGGTCGGTCGTGTAGGCACGACGTGCCGTGAGCGCGCCCGCCGGCACGAGCACGACAGCGGCGGTGAAGCTGGCGGTAGCGGAGAAGCACATGCCCTAGAGTAAGCCCGCGATGACGCTGGCGCCACGCTCGAGCAGCCGCGCCGTCCACGGGCGGCGGCGGAACTCGTCGAGCCGGATCTCGTCGGCGAAGCGCAGGTCCTCCAGAAACAGCGAGTCCAGCGTCGCGCCGACGCGCAGATCACGGGTGACCAGCGCGACCTCGTTGTTGTAGGCGAGCGAGCGGTTGTCGAAGTTCATCGTCGCCACCGCCGTCCAGACACCGTCGACGACGAACGTCTTGGCGTGGATCGTCGTCGGCCGGTACTCGTACATGCGCACCCCGGCGGCGAGCAGCGACTCGTAGCGGCTGCGGCCGGCGAGCCACGTCGTCCTGACGTCCGTCTCCGCGCCGTTCGTGAGGATGCGCACGTCCACCCCGCGCCGCGCCGCAGCGGCGAGCAGCTCGACGAAGTCCGCGTGCGGGACGAAGTAGGCGTTGCTGACGTAGAGCGTGCGGCGCGCCCCGGCGATCGACAGCGCGAGGAACCGTTCGGCCGTCGTGCTGCCGGTGAGGGGCGGGCTGTAGAGCAGGGCCGCCGTATCGCCAGGCATGGATGCGGGCGTCGCACCGACGGTAGCGCCGGCGGTGGCGCTGCGCTCCCCCGGCACGGGATACGGGCTATCCGTCGGCGAATCGACCTCCGGCTCGAGGGCGATGTCGGTCAGGAGCTCCCCGGTCGCCTCGGCCCACTTGGCGACGAAGACCGACTGCAACTGCCGCACGGCCGGGCCGGTGAAGCGGGCGTTCGTCTCCCGCCACTCGGCCCGCGTTCGCCCGCGCCCGAGCCACTTGTCGTCGAGGCCGAAGCCGCCGGTGTAGCCGACCGCGCCGTCGACGACGACGCCGCGGACGTGGGAGCGGTGGTTCGCCCGATCGAGGGCATACCAGCGGATCGGCCGGAACTCGGCCGTGCGGGCACCGGCCGCCCGGAGCGTGTCGAGGTAGCGCTGTGGGAAGTCCTGCGCGCCGAACGAGTCGTAGAGGAAGTATACGTCCACGCCGGCACGCGCGCGGCCGGCCAGGATGCGGGTGGCGCTGTCTGCCACCGCTCCGGGGCCGGCGTAGTACATCTGCACGGTGATGGAGCGCCGCGCCGAGCGCAGGTCGGCCCACAGGCGCGGAAACGTGCCGTCGCCGTCCGCGAGGACCTCGATCCGGTTCCCTGTGGTGAGCCTCGTGCCGGTGAGCAGCGTCGCCGTCGCGCCGAAGCGCGCGTCGGAGACGGCGGGGACGCCGGCGACGCCTCCCGCCGAGAGCACGTTGCGCACGAGGGGATTACGGAGGACGTGCGGCAGGCCGACGAGCGCAAAGACGAGCACCGGGACGCTGACCACCAGGAGGATCACCGCGGCCCAGATGAGCTTCCGGCGTAGACGCCGGAACTGCTCCGGCCAGCCGCAGTCCGGGGTCATGGCCGCGCCGAGGCGCTGCCCGAGCGCTCGCACGCGGTGCGTGCCCGACGGTGACGGGCCGCGATCGCGACCGCGGCCGCGACGCGTACCGGCGGGAGGCACTGACCCCCGGTGGGATGGCCGGTCGCTGGGCGTGGGCCCCATCAGCGCCGAGCCTCCGTCGCCGGATCGGGACGGGGCTCGGCGGCCGTGGTGGCCGACGCTGCCGCGACGCGCATCGAGTGCTGCGGTGCGGGAGGCGCCTGATAAGCCGGGACCTTGGACGTGGCGCCTGCGTGGGGAGCCGTGGGGTCCGACGGGTGGGACATGGTATTGCTCCGGGGCTGAGGCGGCCATTGTCCTGTCCTCCACAGCATACGTCCGCCACCTGAGGTGCGCCTGAGGCGCGGGTGAGTGAGAGATGCGATTCCGCGACGTCCGCGACGTCCGCGACGTCCGCGACGTGCGCACCGCCAGCATTCACGCGGTCCTCAGCGACCGTTCAGGCGGCGTGACCACCATTCGGCAACCATCCGGCGCTCGTGGAGTGCGGCGCGCCGTCGGGACGTGGCAGGCTCCCTCATACTTCGCACGATGAAATCCGCTCTGTACCGCGCGGCGGCCGTACCGGCCGGCCGCGCCTCGCTCCCGGCAGCACGTCCTGCCACACGCGTGGCCACGCCACGCCCTCCCCGCTCGCCCGCACTCGGCCAGCCGGGCGGCGTCGTGCACCTGACGGCCGAGTGCTGGCCGTTCGCGCGAACAGGGGGCTTGGGCGAGGCGGTCGCCGCGCTCGCCCGGCACCAGGGTGCCGCCGGTCAGGTCGTGACCGTGCTGATGCCCCTCTATCGGGCCGTGCGCGACAGGGTCCCGCGCCTCCAGCCGGTGGGGCCGCGCTTCGCGGTGGAGCTCGCGGGTTGGTCGACGCAGGCCCGGATCCTCGAAGCCGCGCCCGACGCCGACGAGGTGGGGGAGTCCGGACCCGCGCGCGTCCTCTTCCTGGATCTCCCGGATGCCTTCGACCGACCGGGCCTCTACGGTGAGGGTGGGACGGACTACCCGGACAACCCCTGGCGCTTCGCACTGTTTTGCCGGGCGGCGCTCTCCATCCTTCCCTGGGTCGCCCCCGAAGCGCGCGTCGTGCATGCCCACGACTGGCACACCGCCCTCGCACCGGTCTACCTGCGTACGGACTGGGCGGCGGATCCGTTCCACCAGCGCCTCGCCAGCGTCCTCTCCGTCCACAACGCGGGGTATCAGGGGCACTGCGCGCCCGAGACGCTGCCGCGGCTCGGTCTTCCCGCGCGGCTGTACGACTGGCGGCGGCTCGAGTGGTACGGCCGCGTGAATCTGCTCAAGGGAGGCATGGCGTTCGCCGACGCCGTCGTCACTGTGAGCCCGACCCACGCGCGCGAGCTGTGCGCGCCCGACACCGGCTTCGGCCTGCACGGCGCCTTCGTCGCGCTCGAGGACCGCCTGGTCGGCATCACCAACGGCATCGACCAGCGGGTGTGGGATCCGGCGCGCGACCCCGACATTGCGGCCCCGTTCGGCGTGGGCGACCTGGCGGGCAAGCGGCTCTGCAAGGCGGCGCTCCAGCGCACGTTCGGCCTCCCCGTGTCGGACTCGATACCGGTCGTCGCCGTCTGCGCCCGGCTGGCCGCGCAGAAGGGGCTGGACCTCCTCTTGGCGGCAGAGGTCCCGGCGAGCGTCCCGGTGCAGCTTGTGGTGCTCGGGGAGGGAGAGCCGGAATACGCACGGGCACTGACGGCCCTCGCCGCCGCGATGCCCGACCGCGTGGCCGTGCAGCTCGCGTTTCGCGACCGGCTGGAACACGTGCTGCTGGGGGGCGCCGACCTGCTGCTGATGCCTTCGCGCTACGAGCCCTGCGGCCTCACGCAGATGCGCGCGCAGCGTTACGGGGCTATCCCTGTCGCCCACCGAGTCGGCGGGCTGGCCGACACCATCGAGGACGGTGTCACAGGATTCCTGTTCGACGAGTACACGCCGGACGGCCTCGTCGCCGCGTTGCGGCGGGCGCTGGACCACCACCGCGAGCCGGTGGCGTGGCGGCGCCTCGTCCGCGCCGCCATGGCACGGGACTTCGGGTGGGAGGGATCGGTGGAGCGGTACCAGACCGTGTACCGGCGTGCGTGCCGTGATCGGGCACGCCCGTCGGCCTCCTGAGCCGTTCCGCTTCCCGATCCGACCGACGGGAATCCTCCCGACAGGTCGAGCCGTCGGCGGTCAGCGCGCGACCGCCGACGGTGCAAGCCGTCGGCGCAGCAGGTTGTAGACGGGGCAGAAGACGAGGCCCGCGTACGCGCCGAAGAGGAAGCTCTCCACCAGGCCGAGAAGGAAGCCGCGCCACGTCAGCCACTGGAAGCCGGGCAGCACCTGCTCGAGAAAGGGGCGCATGTGCAGGCTCTCCGGGACGATCAGGCCGTGCGTCACACAGACGAGGAACGTGATGGCGGCCCAGATGCCGAGGGACCAGGAGACGAGCTTCGTGTCGAGCATGGTGGCTTCTCCGTCAGAATGGTGCACCGTCGTTCCTGCGCGACGAGCGTGAGCCGTCGCAGCCGGCGTGCGGGCCCGGCCACTCAGTGGCGATGACCACGAGGCGCCCGTCGTGCGTCGGCATCCGGTACGTCATCGGCATCGCTCGGCGGCCCTTCGCCACCGACCCGGCGGTCGTCGCCGTCACGCCTGCCGTGGCCGCCGTGACCGCCGTGACCGCCGTGACCGCCGTGACCGCCGTGACCGCCGTGACCCATGTGGACGAACAGGAACAGGATGGTGACGACGAGCCAGAACCAGTTTTCCCTGAGCCACTCCATGTGGGGCCTCCCCGGAGCCGTTCCGGATGTCTCCCGGATGTCTCCACTGCGTGGTGATGCGTCTCGTGGTCACGCCGTGGCGGGTGTCGACCGGCGGGGAGCCGTCGAGGGGAACCAGGATTGAGGCGTGCATCACGACCTTCAAGATCTGCCGCCGGGCGACATCGGGCCGTGGCGAGCGGCGGGTAGTGGGGGGTAGTGGGGGTGTCAGGCTCGCACACCGACGTAGCCGGCGTCGCGCATGCTCTGACCCGATGATGATAGCATCGTGCCGGAAGCTGAACGTCACCTGTGGCCCGGCTGAGCCGACGGTCACACGGCGCGGCGTGGGCGCGCTGATGGGTCGACCGCCCGGTCTCGTGACGGAGCGCGGCGCATCTCCCGGGACATGGCGACCAGGCCGAGCACGATGACGAGCACGCCGGCTCCCTCGAGCACGCCGATCCGTTCGCCGAATGCGACGGCGCCAAGCCCGAGGCCGAGCACCGGGATCAGGAAGAGGAACATCGAGAGGCGGCCCGCATCCTCGTCCTGCAACAGCCAGAACCAGAGCGTCGTCGGCAGCGCGGTGCCGAGGAGCGCGAGGAAGAGGAGTACGAGGGCGAACGTCGCCGTCCACCGGATCGCGAGGCCGCCCGGCTGCAGTGCCGCCATGATCAGGAGCGGCACGCTCCCGATGACGAGCTGCCACCCCGTGAGAGCCACGAGCCCGGGACGGACCCGGATGCGCTTCACGACGACGCTCCCCACCGCCGCTCCAGCCGACGCGCCGAGGGCCAACGAGGCGCCCATCGCCGACCCACCGCCACCGACCGGGGCGGTGATCGCCGGATAGAGGATCAACCCGACGCCCACGAGGCCGGCCGCCAGTGCCAGGCCCTTGCCCCGGGTGAGCCGCTCACCAAGAAAGAGGGCGCCGAGCACGAGGACGAGCAGCGGCTGCACGTTGCCGAGCACCGAGGCGAGCCCTGCCCCCATCTGCGCGGGGCTCGCGAACATGGCCCCGTAGGTCGCGGTCGTGGCCGTGAGCGCAAGCAGCGCGAGCGGCCAAGCGTCGCGCCGCGCCGGCCGCCAGGGCGTCCGCAGCGACGCGCTGACCGCCAGCAGGACCACGCCGGCGATCAAAGCGCGCAGGCCGCCGAAGACGAGCGGTGGGGCGTCCGCGAGGCCGAGCTTGATGCCGACGTAGCACACCGCGGCGAACACCGTCACGGCCAGGAGTGCCAGCCAGCGTACCGGCGGTACCGGCGCCCGCCGTTGGATCGCGGCTCGCCTCACCGGCCTCATCGTACGCGCCACGCGCGGTCAGAGCGGATATCCTCCCCGACGCCAGGATCGAGCGCCCCCGCTGGTGCGGCGGTCGGCCCGGCGGACGCGCCGTCGCGGCCGCGAGGGAGATGCTGTCGATGCCCTGCTCGACCAGAAAGCGTGCGAACTCCGGATAGTCGCTCGGCGCCTGGCCACTGACGCCGATCTCCTGCCCTACGCTGCGAGCCGTGGCCGGCACGTCGCCCTGCTCGTCGAGGACGTGCCGCTTCAGGGTGGTGCGGTTGCCGGGGCGCGCATGCACCGTCTCCGCGACGGCCCACCCGCAGCACGTCGGCGAGGCCGAGGTCGTCCAACCAGAGAATCCAGGAATCGGTCATCGTCTCCACGCTCCACGCGGACGGTGGGCGCCACCGTCGAGCGGTCGGCGCACGCGATCGCCGAGGACTCCCGTCGCGCCGAAGCCGTACGATGCGCTGGCTGGATGAGGACGCGGTGAATGCCGCATGAGGACGACGGTCGCGTCGCGCCGAGCGTCATGCCACGGCGCGCGTCGGCGTGGTCCGCCACTGTGCCCTCAGTCCGGCCTCAGGTGCCTCTCAGCTTGCGCCGGCATCATTCGCGTACAGCGGTGGAGATCGCAGCCAGGCGCTGTTCGGTCTGGTCGCGCTGATCGCCGGCGAAGCAACGGCCGGCATTCGGATGCGACAGTCGTGACAGTCGTGATGGCGCGAGGCACAATGACGCAACAGCACGAGGAGACGATGACGCGAGAGCCCGACGTGGAGACGTATCGGCGCCAGCCGCTGGCGGAGGATGTTGGTGCCGTCGGCGAAACGGACGTGACGAGCCTCTCGTCCGGCGGCAGCCGTCGAGCTGCCTCACTGTGGCCGGCGGTCCTCTTCCTGGCCACGCTCGTCACGACCACCTGGGCCGGGGCGCTGCACCAAGGCGTCAACCTCCTGGTCGAGCCGGCGCGGTGGATGCTCGGTGTGCCGTACGCACTCGCGCTGGTCGGTATCCTCGGCATCCACGAGCTCGGGCACTACCTGGTCGCGCGCCGTCGGGGGGTGGACGTCACGCTCCCTTACTTCATTCCCGCGCCAGTCTTCCTCGGCACCTTCGGAGCCTTCATTCGGATGCGGAGTGCCGCGCGCGATCGCGCCACCACGTTCGACATCGCGGTCGCCGGTCCGCTCGCCGGGCTCGCCGCCGCGCTGGTCGCTCTCGCCGTCGGCCTGCGCGGCGAGGCGGTCGTCGTGCACGGCGGCACGACGCCGGCGTCGTCGTTTCTCTTCGGCGCAATCTATACGCTCGTCACCGGCGCCTCTCCGCAGGAGGCCGTGCAGCTCGGTGCGCTGGCCTTCGCCGGCTGGATCGGCCTCGTGGTGACGGCGCTGAACCTCGCGCCGGTCGGGCAGCTCGACGGCGGCCACATCGCCTACGCCCTGCTCGGGCGCCGCCGGGCGGCCCTGCTTGGCCAGAGCGTCATCGCGCTGATGGTCGCGGCGGGGCTGCTCTATTCGCGCCACTGGCTCATGTGGGCGTTCATCGCGTGGGCCTTCGCCGGCACCGGGCATCCACCGGCCCAGCACGAGGAGCCGGGGCTCGGGCGCGGGCGTGCGGCGCTCGCCGTCGCCTCGTTCGTCCTGCTTCTCGCGATCGTGCTGCCATGGCCGGGCTGAGTCCGATGCCCTTCACGGCCATGGGGCCCACCGATCACCCCGAAGCAATGTGCTGTCCGAGGAGCGACGTGACACCGATCGGTGGGGCGGCGACGGTGGAGCGCGGCTCCTCGTCTGCCCTGCCGACGCGGGGCGCCGACTCGGCGTCGTCGACGTATGCGTGCGTGTTCGAGCCGGACGACGCCACTGAGCCGGTCGGGTTGTGCAACCGTTTCGTCGGATGACGAGCCCTATGGTCGATGGTCCCCCTCCGCCGACCGGACCGACGCGCATGCCGACGGATCTCGCCGATCGGCGGCATCGCGCGCGCCTGAAACGCGCGGAGCTCGTCTCGAGTACCGGGGCCGGCGCACTCGGCGCCGGCCTGGGCGCGCTGGCCGTCGCGTACGTCGGGCGCTACGCGGTAGTCCTGATCGTCGCCGGGGCGGTACTCCACGCGTGGGGCATGCGTGAGCGCCACCGGATCGAGCGCGAGGGCGGGGGCGAACGCGTCTGGTGGTTCGAGGCGCTGTACTGGTCGTGCTGGATCGCCCTGCTGATCATCGCTGCCCTGATCGTCGCGCGACGGTAGGGCATCCGTTACGGATGGATGCGGCGTCGCGCGACGCCCTCTCGCTGGCGGCGCTGGGGGAGGAACCTGGCCCGTAAGCGTTGGCGCGCTCGGCGCGCCGGCAGCCCCGAGGTCTTCACTCTGGCGGGAGAAGCCCGACTGGCACGGCACCGACTCCCGCCAGACGACGGCTACACGCACGGTCAGTCGCTCTGTTCCCCCGCGAGCGCAGCGGCTGACCGCTCCCTCTCCATCTCAGCTGTGTACCGCCCCTCACTGGCCGCGGCGTTGCAGCGGAGACGGTGGAGGAACGCCCGCTGCCCCGCCACGACATTGGCCGCCTCGCCACGCCATGCCTCCAGTGCGGGGGCCTGCAGTGCCCGCGCGAAGGAGAAGCTGAGCGGCCACGGATGCGCCTCCGGCATGGCATTCATGGCGTTCAGGTGTGCGGTGGCGAGCACTGCGTCCTGTCCGCCGGACAGGAACACGACGCCTGGCACCGCCGCTGGCACCGTTCGCTGCAGGCAGCGCACCGTCGCCTCGGCAACGTCGCGGACGCTGGCTCGGTTTGCACCGCCCGGGCCGGGTACGACCATGTTGGGCTTGAGCAGGAGGTGCTCGAGTACCACGCGTTGGGCTCGAACGGCCGCGAAGACGTGCTGCAGCGTCGCCTCCGTTACCGCGAAGCTCCGCTCCAGCGAGTGGGTGCCGTCCATCAGGACCTCTGGCTCGACGATAGGCACCAGCCCGGCCTCCTGGCACAGTGCCGCGTATCGGGCGAGGGCATGCGCGTTCGCGTCGAGGCAGTAGCTGCTCGGGCGGTTGGCACCGATCGTGATCACGGCGCGCCACTTCGCGAAGCGGGCACCCAGCGTCCGGTACTCCTCCAGCCGCGCGCGCAGCCCGTCGAGCCCCTCGGTGATCCGCTCGCCCGGTGCCCCGGCCAGCGGGGTGGCGCCGGCATCCACCTTGATCCCCGGGAGGATGCCATTCGCCGCGAGGAGCTGGACGAACGGCCGACCGTCGTCGGTGCTCTGCCGTATCGTCTCGTCGAACAGGATCACGCCGCTGATGTGGTCCGTCAGTCCCGGCGTTGTGAACAGCATCTGTCGGTAGCGGCGCTGGTTCTCCTCGGTGGGCTCGATGCCGTACGGCTCGAAGCGCCTCCGAATCGTCTCCTGGCTCTCGTCGGCGGCGAGAATGCCCTTGCCGGGTGCGACCAGTGCATCGACCGTGCTTGCCATTTCCATCTGCGTCGTAGCTCCTCTTCAGTCGTGGGCATCCGGGCGGCCAACGATCGCATCCGGCCGGCTACGGAAGCTACGCAGGCGAGTCCTCAAGCGAGCACCTGGCACAGGTCCCCTCAAGGCTTCTTGACCACGCCTTCAGTCGCCTTTCGACCCAAGGTCATTCGGTTGGGCGGGAGCCGCAACTACGTGAACGTGATCGTAGCGGGGAAGCAGCCGTCGCTCCAATTCCTCGACATGGATGCGGCCGTGAACCACTGCACGGCAGGAGTGAAGATCTGGGAGTGGGCGAGCAACGACCGCGGCACCGAGCCGGACGCCGTCATGGTCTGTGCCGGCGACGTGCCGACGCTGGCCGCGGTCACGCTGCTGCACGAACATGCGGCGGAGCTCAGGATACGCGTCGTGACGTCCAGGCCGGTGATCAGCGTAACGGCCACCGCGTTCTGCCGGGTGTCTATCACCCAGCCCGTGCTGTCCGGGGCTGTCTCGGTGCGCCATTGGCGACGTAGACGAACCGACCGTCCGGTGTCACGGCGAGCCGGACGGGTGAGCGCCCGATCGGGATGCGCACCACCTCCCGCGCCGTTTGCGTAGCGGTCGCCGAGACGCTGTTGTCACGCTGTTGTCACGCTGTTGTCGTTCGAGACCGCCCCCTGAATCTCGCGTCCGTCGGGGCTCAGTCGCAAGCCGTGCGGCGGCGCGTCCACGGCAATCGTGTCGACGGCGCGGCCCTGGCCGATGTCGACGACGATAACGCGCATCGTCCGTCCGGGAGACCTCCACGTTGTGCGGTGCATTCCGATCTCAGGTTCGCTCGGGGCACCGGCAATCGGCTGGCGTACACGAACACCGCCACGAGGCCGACACCACGCGTGCGGCGCCGTGCTGCCCTACGTGGCCGCGAATGCTGTCGAGCCGAATCATCGGAGCGAAGCGCAGGTCGTCGAAGAAGCGCGAGTCGAGCGTCGCGCCGATACCGCTGCTGCGCCACCGCGCCGCCTCGATCTCCGTAGACTCGGTGATCGTGAAGAACCCGCCACGTGCCGGTACGCCTGCACCACGGCGACGGCGTTGTCCATAATGGATTTAGTGCGAGTCTGACCGGTGACGCCGGTCATGGCGACGGAGTCTCCGGTGAGAAAGACGACAACAGGACAGGCCCCGCGGGTTCGCGGAAAATGCGGCCGTCGGTGGAGGGCAACAGGTCGGTGCGGGTCCGCGGAAGAGGGCAGCGACCCGCGGCGTCGAGCTTGGCGAAGAGCACCTGCACTACACCGATCTGCGCCGTCGCGAACGCGTGGGCAGAGGCGGCCATGTAGAGTCGCCAGACGCGGTAGGTCTCCGGCCCGACGAGCCGCACCGCCTCGTCGGCGCGCGTCTCCAGCCGCCGCACCCAGTGCCGCAGCGTGAGGGCGTAGTGTTCGCGCAGGCTCTCGATGTCGCGCGTCTCGAAGCCGGCGCCCTCCGCGGTCACGAGCGCCACAGCGAGGGGCACGAGCTCCCCATCCGGGAAGACGTACCGGTCCATGAACTTCCCCTTGCCCCACAGCCGCCGCGGCGGGCCGTCGGCGTCGCGGGCGCGCGCGTCGGCCAGGCTGACGATGCCGTGGTTGAGGAAGAGTCCACCGGGCCGCGTGAGACGGAGTGCGGCGCGGAAGTACGGCGGGAGCTGCGCGCGACCGACGTGCTCGAACATTCCGACGCTCGCCACCTTGTCGAACACCGCATCGGCGGGGAGGTCACGGTAGTCGCGCACCTCGACGCGGCAGCAGTCGGCGATACCCTCGTCAGCGATGCGTGCCACCGCGTACTCGGCCTGGGCCGGGCTGAGCGTGATCCCCAGCGCCTCGACGCCGTAGTGCCGCGCCGCGTGCCGCACTAGGCCGCCCCACCCGCAGCCGATGTCGAGCAGCCGCTCTCCAGGACGCAGGCGGAGCTTGCGGCAGATGAGATCGAGCTTCGCCCGCTGCGCCGCGTGGATGTCCTCGTCGCCGGTGGGGAAGTAGCCGCACGAGTAGACCCGCTCCGCGTCCAGCCAGAGCCCGTAGAAATCATTCCCGACGTCGTAGTGCCGGCGGATCGCGGACGCGTCGCGCGTGCGGCTGTGGCGGCGGCCGGCGAGACCTGTTGCCGCACCCACCGTGGCCGTCGGCGAGGTCGCCGCCCCCTCCATGGGAGGACCACCGGGAAGTTGGAGCAGGAGCGCCGCCAGCCGGGCGAGTCGGCGCGGCGAGCGCAGGCGCTCGGCCAGGAGGGGGGCGATCTCGGCCGCCGCCACGAGGTCGCCCTCCAAGTCCACATCGCCGCGCACGAACGCCTCCACGAGCGCGAGCTCCGTGGGCGGCCAGAACATGCGGCGGAGCGTCCAGGGCGCACGGAGGACGATCGTGAACGGGGGCACCCGCCCGTCAGCGGGCCATTCGGTCGCGCCCGACCAGTAGCGCACGGCGAAGCGTCGCTCGTGCGCCGGGCCGAACAGCTCGTCCATCACCCGCCGCGCGACCTGCAGATAGGGCACTCGCGTGCTGCGGAGGTCTCGCGCTCGGGACATCGCTTCGTCAGTCATCCGAGTGGCCGAACCGGGTGCGGGTGGAGTGGGGATCCGTTGCTCGGCGCCGCCGGCGTGCAGCGCCCGAAGGCGTGCCTGATCGGTCGCGCGCGGGTCATCGGCTGGCATGGACCTGCCCGCGAGGGCTTCGGGGTCGAGGACCGGCGCGACGGGCGGCGGCGATCAGCCGAGCGGCCCACACGCCGATCCCGCCGGCGACCCAGCCGGCGACGAAGGCCTCGACGATGCCGACGGGGAGCGCGACGACACCGGCCGAATCGACGCCGACCACGAGCATCTCCCAGGCGCGGGTCAGTGCCGGGTGGAACGGGAAGAGCGCGGCGCCCACACCGACGAGAGCCGCGAGGACGGCTGTCCCCGCGCCGATGAGCAACGCCGGGCGACGGGCCCCGCGCCGCCCCGCGTCACGGCCGTCGCCGTGTGCGGGGCCAACGCACGGCGGACCGAGGCTCCCACCAGTTGCATCGGCGACCGCGTGCCGGAAGCGCCGCTCGTCGCACTGCGCCGGATCGTATTCCACGTATGCCATCTCGGTCACGGGATTCACACTGACTCGCGTCACGCCCGGTATCCGGCGCAGTGCCCGTTCGATGCTGCGTACCTCGCGGCCGCTGTCCGGCGACTGCAGGGGCACGGTCGTGTATGCCCGCGCCATCTCGCTCAACTCCTCGAGCACCCGTCCGCCCGTGGTCGCAAGCCTCGGCGACCGCCGCCGCACTCGCCGTCTTGCCGAATGCCAAGCCGTCGAGCGGAACGACGATCGATGTGTACACGTGGCGCTCCCGTCCCCGGAGCGGTTCGACTCTGGCGAGACGGACGCTCGGGAGCGTGGCCACGTCGCCGTCGAAGTCACGATGCGGTGGCTACCTGAGGGTGACCTGAAGGGCACGTGAAGCCGACGCGCGAGCCGGCGCCGTGGTATGCGCACACCCGCCGGCAGTTGGTGCGAGATCGACCGCGTGAGCCGACGCGTGGTCGCATCGGCTTCGCGTTCCTCAGTCAGCGCTCATGCGCCGTTCAGCGGGCGCGCGTACATCGTCGTATGGCGGCCCAGCTCCCGGCCGGGTCGCTCCTGCCGAACTCTCACGCATACGGCGGCACCCACATGTACCAGACGATCCTCGTCCCGCTGGACGGCTCCCCCTTCGGCGAACGCGCCATCTCTCTCGCGCTCCGGGTTGCCCGGGCTGCCGGAGCGACGCTCGAGCTCACCCACGTCCGCGAACCGTTCGCCGCGAGTCGTGCCGCTGCGACCAGCGCACGGCGCGGCGCGGGCGGCGCGGCGGCAAGCCTCACCATGCTCGCGGGCCTCTGCGCTCGCACCGAAGTAGCCGGGGGCCTGACGGTGACGGCCACTCTGCTCGAGGGAGAGATCGCGTCGGCGCTCCAGGCTCACGTCGAGGCGTCGGCGAGCGACCTGGTGGTCATGACGGCGCATGGCCACGGCGGGGCCGGACGAGCGTGGCTGGGGAGCGTTGCCGAGGCGCTGGTCCACCGGCTCCGCGTGCCCGTGCTGCTCGCATGGCCGCGCGTGGTGGGCCACGGCCGCGCCGACGCACCGCCCTTCCGCCGGATCCTCGTGCCGCTGGACGGGTCCCCGCTCGCCGAGGAGGTGCTCGACCACGCCGTCGCCGCGGGGACTTGGGGGCACACCGAGTATCTGCTCCTCCAAGTGGTGACGTCGGGCGCGACCGGATCCGAGCCGCACGTTGCCGTCGTGGCGCGCACCGACGACGCGGACCTCGAGCGACGGCGACTGGATGCCATGTGCTACCTCGCCGCGGTCGCGGAGCGGGTTCGCCGGCCGGGGGTAGCGGTGAACGTTGACGTGGTCGTCCACGCGCGGCCGGCGCGCGCCATCCTGAGCGTGGCGCGCACCCGCGACGTCGAGCTGATCGCGCTCACCACGCAGGGTGAGGGCGCCCTTGCGCAGCCTCTCGCCGCGAGCGTCGCCGGAGATATCGCCGGGAGCGTCGCCGACGAGGTCATCCGCGGCGCGGGCGTGCCGACGCTGCTCTACCGTCCGGCGACCGTCCCCTCCGGCGCCACGGAGGGGACGGTCGCCGGCCAGACGGGTGCACGGCAATGAGCGTCACCGCAGGACTAGCGCGCCGCGGCGTGCGCTTCGACACCGACGTGGACCGCCTGAGCGGCGGCGGTAAGGCCGGCGTCGGACGGCCCTCTCCTGCTCCGTGGCTCCGCGCGCTACGGCAGGGCACGACCGGTGGTGCTCGCCCTGTGCCGATCTGAGGGGGCGAGCGACAGGGGCCACGCGTCGCGTGGCCCCTGTCGCGACTCGCCGCGGGCGTAGACGTCGGCTGCGGTCGAGCGCCACCCGACCTTCAGCCGGCGTTCAGCCGGCGTTCAGCCGGCGTTCAGCCGGCGTTCAGCCGGCGTTCACGGAGGCGTGGCACGATGGCTGGCATCGCGCGAAACGCGGCGCCGGCCGCGGTGCGGTGCATGCGTCGGCGGTAACCCGGCCCACAGCGTTCGCGGCGCGCGAGCCTCTGTCGGGGGGCGAACGCGGTTCCGACCGCGCAACTGCTTCAGCAACAGCGGCACACCGAGAGGACAGCCATGACAGCAGACAACCGGATCATCATCGTCACGGGCTCGAACGGCCGTATCGGCGACGCCGTGATGCGGCGCTTCGCCGGACGCTTCACCGACGTCGTCGGCTTCGACCGCAAGGCGCCCAACCCGCCGCCGCCGGGGTGCGTGTACATCCCCGTCGAGATCACGTCCGACGAGGGGGTGCACGAGGGGCTGCGCACGATCCGCGACCACCACGGCACGCACGTCGCCGCGGTGATCCACCTGGCCGCCTACTACGACTTCTTCGGCCGGCCGAGCGCGATGTACGATGAGGTCACCGTGCGCGGCACGGGGCGGCTGCTGCGGGGGCTGCGCGCGCTCGGCTTCCACGTGGAGCAGTTCGTCTTCTCGAGCACGATGCTCGTGCACCCGCCGGGGGAGCCCGGCGAGTTCATCACCGAGGAGTGGCCGCTGGAACCGACGTGGGCGTACCCGGAATCGAAGGTACGCACCGAGCAGCTCATCCTGGAGGAGCGCGGCGACGTCCCGGCCGTGCTGCTGCGCATCTCGGGCGTCTATGATGACCTGGCCCACTCGATCCCCCTCGCGAACCAGATCCAGCGCATCTACGAGCGCGACCTCACCAGCCGGCTCTACTCCGGATCCACCGCGCACGGCCAGTCGTTCATGCACATGGACGATCTGGTGGATGCGATCGAGCGGGTCGTGGAACGCCGCGCCGCGCTGCCTCCCGAGATCGCGATCCTCCTCGGCGAGCCGGAGGCGCTCACCTACGACGAGCTGCAGCACACCATCGCGCGGCTGCTCCGCGGCTCGAGCAAGGAGACGATCGAGATCCCGTCGCAGCTGTCGGCGGTGACGAAGGCGGGTGCCTGGGTGCTGGACCAGATCCCCGGGCAGGAGGCGTTCATCAAGCCGTGGATGATCGACCGGGCGAACGACCATTACGCGCTCGACATCACGCGCGCCCGCACGCTGCTCGGCTGGGAGCCCAAGCGCTCGCTGCGCGAGACGCTGCCGAAGATGATCGCGGCGCTCCTCGCGGATCCGCTCGGCTGGTATCGGGAGAACGACCTCGAGCCGCCGAAGCGGCTCGAGCGCGAGGCCGCGGCCCAACGGCACGAGGTCGCCGAGGAAGCGAGAGAGGACGGAGAAGGATGAACGCCGACGGCTCTCTGCGCGGGAGGCAGGCGGTCGCGCTCGTCGCCGCCGCCGGGGGGGGCTTCCTTCTCTACTACAGCGGCAGGAGGGAGTCGGACCACGGGCTGGCCTTCGCCGCGCTGCTGGTCGGCGTGCTGCTCTTCAGCCGTGAGGTCGTGCTGCCGAAGGCCGAGGTCTTCGGGTGGCTTGTCTCGTTGGGCGAGCTGCTCGTCGGGGCCGCGCTCGTACTCGGCGTGCTGACCGGGGTGGCCGCCTTCTTTGGCGGCGTCATGAATGCAAACTTCCTGCTCGCAGGGACGGTCTCGGCGAACCCGATCCTGCTGGCGCTCGAGCTGGTGCTCATCGTCGCGTGGCGGCCAGCGGGCTGGTGGGGGCTGGACCGCTGGATCATTCCCCGGCTCAGACGGGATTCCGATCGGCGTCCGGCGCCGGTAGTCGACCACGCGAGACAGACATGAGCCGGACCGATCCACACATCCCTGGCGGCGACGCCGCCCAAGCCGCCCAAGCCGGCCAGGCAAGGCATGTGGGCCATCCAGCGCCGTCCGCCGACGCTCGAGAGACCGGCGCCGTCGGGGGTGAGCACGGTGGCGTGATGGAGCACGGACAGGGAATCGTCTGGCCGCACTTCGCGAACATGGCGCTCGGGTTCTGGCTCATCACCAGCGCCTTCGCGCTCGGGCTGCGCGACCCGCGGCTCCAAGCGAGCGACGTGGTCAGCGGGGTGCTGGTCCTCGTGCTCGCGGCGCTCTCGCTCTCGCGTCGCCCGTTCTGGCACCTGTGGGCGCCGTGGGCGAACTCGCTGGTCGGTGTCTGGCTGCTCTTCGCGCCCCTCGTCTTCTGGGCGCCCACCGCGGCCGGCTACGCCAACGACACGCTCGTGGGCACGCTGGTTATCGTCTTCGCCGTGCTGGCGCCGGGCATGCCCATGCCCGTGGGCATGACCATGGAGCCGGGCCCGGACGTGCCGCCCGGCTGGACGTACAACCCGTCGAGCTGGCCGCAGCGGGCGCCCATCATCGCGCTCGCGCTGCTGGGCTTCTTCCTGTCGCGGCAGATGACCGCGTTCCAGCTCGAGCACGTCGCGACGCTCACCGACCCGTTCTTCGGCAACGGCACCGAGCGCGTGCTGACGTCCGACGTGTCGCGCGCCTTCCCCATCCCCGATGCGGGGCTCGGTGCCATGGCGTACATGATCGAGTTCCTCATGGGCTTCATGGGCGACAAGCGCCGCTGGCGCACGATGCCGTGGATGGTGACGTTCTTCGGCATCCTGGTCGTCCCGCTCGGCGTGGTGAGCGTCACGCTCATGATCCTGCAGCCGGTCGCCGTCGGCGCCTGGTGCACGCCCTGTCTCACCGCTGCCGTCGCGATGCTGATCATGGTCGCGCTCACGCTCGACGAGGTGGTGGCGATGGGGCAGTTCCTCGTCCAGGCGCGGCGCGAGGGGCAGTCGCTCTGGCGTGTCTTCTGGCTCGGCGGCACGCTGCGCGGCCTGCCGGACATCGGCCCCACGCGCCCCGACGTGGTGAGCGCGAAGGCGATGGTGTGGGGGGTGGCGCTGCCCTGGAACCTGCTCGCCACCGCCGCGCTCGGCGTGTGGCTGATGTTCGCGCCGGCCACGCTGGGGAGCACGGGCGCGGCCGCGCACAGCGACCACCTCGTGGGCGCGCTGATCGTGACGGTCGCCGCGATCGCGCTGGCCGACGTCGGCCGCGTGGCGCGTTTCATCAACGTGCTCTTCGGCGCCTGGGTGATCGCCGCCCCGTGGCTGCTGGCCGGTGCGACGCCCGCGGCGCGGTGGAGCGCCGCGGTGGCGGGGGCGCTCGTGATCCTGCTCAGCCTCCCGCGCGGCCCGGTAGGCGAGCGCTACGGAAGCTGGGAGCGCTTCATCCGGTGACCCCGGCCGGGCGGTCCACGGCGCCAGGCGACCATCGGCCGGACGACCTGCGCGGCCGCCCCGGCGCGGGCATGGTCGGCCTCCTGCTCGTGACGATGGTCGTCGGCTACGAGTGGTTCATCTCCGGCCTCGGGAAGGTCGTGCGCGGCGATTTCGCGGCCGGGCTCGCCGAGGAGCTGGTGGAGAAGTCGGCGGGCACGGCCGAGTGGTACGCGGGGTTCCTGCAGCGCGCCGTGATCCCGAACGGGGAGCTCTTCGGCTACCTGATCCAGTGGAGCGAGCTCCTCGCGGGGATCGCGCTCCTCGGCGGCCCGCTCGTCTGGCTCCTCGCCTGGGACCGGATCTCCGACCAGGCGCGCGCGGCATTCCTCGTCATCATCGCGCTGGCGGCGATCGGCGGGACCTCTCTGGCGATCAACTTGCACCTCGCCAACGGTGCCGCCCACCCGTGGCTCATCCCGGGTGACGCCTTCGACGAGGGTATCGACCTCGACAGCGTGCTCGCGGCGATCCAGATCGTGATCGCGACGATCATGCTCGTCCAGCTCCGGCGCCTCCGCCGCGAGCGCGCCGACGCCCACACACCACCACGGAGATGGTGATGCACCCTTCGCGCGCCACCACCCGTCGCGTCCGCCGGCCGGTGACGCCGACCCTCCTCGCGCTCGGCTCGGCCGCGCTGCTGCTCGGCGCCGGCCACCCGGCCGCGGCGCAGGGGCCGGGCATGCCCGTGGCGGGAGCGGAGGAGGAGAGCGAGCTTCCACACCCGTTCTTCACGCATATGGGCATCCCCGAGGGCCGGGGCGTCTGGAATCTGCGGACCGCCGGGCTGGCGACGCGCGAGGAGGGGCGCACGAATGGGGACTTCGCCTTCCACCTCGAGACCGGGCTCTCCGAACGCATCGGCCTGCACGTGCGCAACGACCGCTACCTGGACGTGCCGCAGACGGAGATGATGTTCCAGTTCGCGGCGATCATGAGCGAGAACGGCATGAGCGGGTTCGCGCCGATCATCGAGTTCGAGATCCCCACCCGCGCTGAGGGTGGGGACCGCGTCGGCACGCTGGTGGGGTTCACGACGGCGCTCGCGAACGAGCGCGCGGCGTTCAACCAGGTGGTGCACTACGACCCGCGCGAGGACATGGTGGACGCCAGCGTGGCGTTCGTCGTCGGCCTCCGGGAGCGGGTCTTCCCCGTCGTGGAGGTGCTCGGCGAGGGGGGTACGGGGGTGCGCCCCGTCGTGAACGTCCTCGCCGGGCTGAAGGTGCGCGTGCGTGAGGGGATCGTGTTCGGCCTCGCCTACCAGCTGCCGGTGACCAGCAACAAGGAGTTCTCGTCGCAGCTGGTCGGCATGCCGGAGCTCGAGTGGCGCGTTCGGCGGTAGCCGACAGTCCTGGCGCTGCTGTCGTTCGCCGTGGCGTACGTATTCGCGGCCCACGCCCTGGTGTCGGTCTGGTGCTTCTTCGCCGCGATCCTCAGCGTGCTGATCTACCTCCACCTGCGGTACCGCGCCCTCGGCGGATTCCCGGCCCCTTCGACACCCGGTGAGCATGCGACTACGTGACAGGGTGGCGATCGTCACCGGCTCGACGTCGGGGATCGGCCGAGCGACCGCCGAGCGGTTCGTGGCCGAGGGCGCGCGCGTCACCGTCACCGGCCGCCGGGAGGCGGAGGGGCGGGCGGTGGAGCAGGCGCTGCGCGAGGCGGCCGCGCGCCAAGGGGCGGGCGACGCGCTGTTCGTCCAGATGGACGTCTCGCGCGCGGAGGACGTGCGGCGGTCGGTGGGGGCGACGGTCGAGCGCTGGGGCCGGGTGGACATCCTGGTGAACAACGCCGCCACGATGGTCTTCCGGCGGGTCGTGGACCTCGAGGAGGCGGAGTGGGACCAGGTGCTCGGCGTGAACCTCAAGGGCGCCTTCCTCTGCGCCAAGTACTGCCTCCCGCACATGGGGCGGGGGAGCGCGATCGTGAACGTCTCCTCGGTGCACGCCCGCGCCACCGGCCCGCTGGTCACCTCCTACGCCGCCTCCAAAGGCGGGCTCGAGGCGTTCACGCGCGGGCTGGCGGCCGAGTGGGACGGCGAGGGGATCCGCGTCAACGCCGTCCGCGTGGGCTCGGTGGACACGGCGATGTTGTGGAAGAACCCGAATGTCGAGTCGGGCGCGGAGCGGGTGGCCGGCCCGGAGCTCGGCCGGCCCGAGGAGGTTGCGGCGGCCATCCTGTTCCTGGCGAGCGACGAGGCCTCGTTCGTCTCGTGCGCGGTCCTCGACGTCGACGGCGGCCGGCTCGCGCACCTGGGCAGCCACCAGCCCACCGAGGGGCCGGCCGTCAGGCCGTCAGCCGTGAGGCCGGTGTGACCGCCCCCGACCGGGACGGCGTGGGGCATGACTACCCGCGGCAGCGGGTCCGCGTCAGCGGCGACCGCTTCATGTTCGCCACGGGCATCGAGAACAGCTACCCCACCATCCGGCTGCCGGATGGTACCACGCAGCGCGTGGACGAGATGGCCAAGGCCGGCCACTACGACCGCTGGCGCGACGACTTCGCGCGCGTGCGCGAGCTGGGGCTGACGTACCTGCGCTACGGACCGCCGTATTACCGCACGCACGTGGGCCCCGACCGCTACGACTGGGACTTCACCGACGAGACGTTCGCCGAGCTGCGGCGGTTGGAGATCACGCCCATCGTCGACCTCTGTCACTTCGGCGTGCCCGATTGGGTCGGCAGCTTCCAGAACCCCGACTGGCCCGCGATGTTCGCCGACTACGCGCAGGTCTTCGCCGCGCGCTTCCCGTGGGTGCGGCTCTACACACCGGTGAACGAGATCTTCATCGCCGCGACCTTCTCCGCGCAGTACGGCTGGTGGAACGAGCGGCTCGCCTCCGACCGGGCCTTCGTCACCGCCCTCAAGCACCTCGTCCGCGCCAATATCCTGGCCGAAGTGGCGATCCTCGGCGTGCAGCCGGCGGCGCTGTTCATCCAGAGCGAGTCGACCGAGTACTTCCACGCCGCCGAGCCGGCCGCCCAGCCGCGGGCCGACCACTTCAACCAGAAGCGCTTCCTGTCGCTCGACCTGTGCTACGGCCACGACGTGAGCGCCCACATGTATGAGTACCTGGGCGACCACGGGCTCACGCGCGACGAGTACCACTGGTTCCTGGAGCGCGGGCTCGCGGTCAAGCCGTACTGCATCATGGGCAACGACTACTACGTGACCAACGAGCACCTCGTGCGCCGGGACGGCACGACCGTGCCTTCGGGCGACGTCTTCGGCTACTACGTCATCACCAGGCAGTACTTCGACCGCTACCGCCTGCCGGTCATGCACACCGAGACGAACCTGGCCGACGCCGACCAGGCGCCCGGGTGGCTGTGGAAGCAGTGGGCCAACATGGTGCGCCTGAAGGAGGACGGGGTGCCGATCGTCGGGTTCACCTGGTACTCGCTCACCGACCAGGTGGACTGGGACACGGCGCTGCGCGAGGACAACGGCCGGGTGAACCCGTTGGGCCTCTTCGACCTCGGCCGCAACATCCGCCCCGTCGGCGAGGCGTACCGCCGGCTGGTGCAGCAGTGGCGCGATCTCCTCCCGGTGGGGAGCCTCTGTCTCGAGATGAGCAGGTCGCTGCGGCCCGGCAGACAGGAGGCCGGATAAGGCACCGCTTACCCACGGTCTTACCGTTGCGCCTGCTGATTCGGTCTGAACGTGATGCCGCCTGCTCCTTCGCCGACCGGGATGGTGCGCGTCACCCGCTGCGTCGCCGTATTGATGACCGACACCGTGTTCCCGACGGAATTGGCGATGAACGCGCGGCTGCCGTCATCGCTCACGACCACGCCGTGCGCTCCTTGGTCGGTTACCACCGTCGCGATCACCCGGTTGGTTCTGGTGTCGATGACCGACGCGGTGCTGTCGGGACTCTCCTCGGTGCCCTCGTTGGCGGCGTACACGAGGCGTCCGTCGGGCGTGGCGAAGACCTGAATGGGGTTGCGACCGACGGGGACCGTGGCGATCCTCGTGCGCTGCCGCGTGTCAACGACTACCACGCTGTTCTCGGTGGTCGAAGACACGTAGACACGCCGACCATCCGGCGTGAACCCGACCTGAGCGGGCGCTCGGCCGACCGCGACGCGGGCGAGCTCTCGTCGTTCGGCGACGCCGATGACCGAGACGCTGTTGTCGCCCGTGTTGGCGACGTAGATCTCGCGCCCGTCGGGGCTCATACGCAACCCGTGCGGCGACGCCCCGGTCGGGATCATGTCGACGATCCGTCGCTGCGCGACGTCGACGACCGAGAGATTGTTGTCCTCGGCGTTGGTGGTGTAGGCGAACCTCCCCTGCCAGTCGATGATGACGTGCGCCGGGTCGCGCCCGACCTCGATGTTGCCCGCCGTGTCCACGCCCATCGTTGCCGCATCGAAGATGAGCAGCCGCCCGCGCCCTACTTCCTGAGTGCCGCGGGTGTCATGATTCGCCGGCTGGCCGGCCATGGCCGGCCTCCCGACGACGAGCACCAATCGCCCGTCGTGCGAGACCTGGACATTGTGCGGCGAGATGCCGACGGGCACGGTTCTGACCTGTCCCGTGCCGAGGTCGACCACGCTGATGGAGGTGCCACGTTCGTTCGCGGTGTAAACGAATCCGGTCTCATTCGCGTACGCCGCCTGGGTGGACGCCGCCTGACGGGCGCACGACACCGAGCCGAGCGCCACCGTCAAGACCGCGGCGCGCACCGATGCGAGCAGCGTCCTGTCCATCATTCGGTCCTCCGCCAGGAATGTGTGCCGGCCGTGTGTGAATGCGGGCGGCGCCGCCCAGACGGCCCGCCCACCGCGCGGATGGTATCGTGGGAAGCTGAGCGGCGCCTGAATCGCAATTGAAGCTTCGAGGGCTCACGCCAGGAGGCCGTGGCCCTCGCCGCGTCGCCACCGCGCCCCAGCGCACGACAGGGAAGAGCGCCACGGGGACGACCTGTCGACGTGACCCGCACTGACGAATCGATTCCAGTCGCTCAGCGCGGCTTCAGCGGGCGCTCAGCTCGTCGTGCTATCCTACCCTGCACCACTACGGGCCGAGCAGCGTGGGAGGCCGATGGTAGTCCGGATACGCCGATGGCGCCTGGCCGTGAACGCGCATCCGAACCATAGCGGGTATATCGTGCCGCGCAACGGCCGAACAGGAGCGCACTATGGAATCGGGAACGACGACACCAGCGACAGCCGACATCGGCACGATCGGCCTCGCCGTGATGGGCGAGAATCTCGCGCTCAACGTCGCCGACCACGGCTACCGCGTGGCGGTGTGGAACCGCACGCCGGAGCGGGTGGACGACTTTCTCACGCGGGAGCGTGGCAACCAGCGCCTGATCGGCACGCACACGCTCGAGGAGTTCGTGAGCCGTCTGTCCGCGCCGCGTCGCGTGCTGCTCATGGTCAAGGCCGGTGCGCCGGTGGACGAGATGCTCGAGCGGCTGGCGCCGCACCTCGCGCCGGGCGACGTCGTGATCGACGGAGGCAACTCGCACTTCGCGGACACGCAGCGTCGCGAGGCCGCGCTGCGCGCCCGCGGCCTCAGCTTCGTCGGGATGGGGGTATCCGGCGGCGAGGAGGGCGCCCGCTACGGCCCGTCGCTGATGCCTGGCGGGCCGCGCCCCGCGTACGAGCTGCTGCGCCCCATGCTCGAGGCGATCGCTGCGAAGACGGACTCCGGGCCATGCGTGACCTACATCGGCCCCGACGGCGCCGGCCACTTCACGAAGATGGTGCACAACGGCATCGAGTACGGCATCATGCAGGCGATCGCCGAGGCGTACGACCTGCTACGCCGCGGCCTACGCCTCCCGGCCGACGAAGTGGCCGAGGTCTTCGCCGAGTGGAACGGTGGGCCGATGGCATCGTACCTGCTCGAGATCACGTCGCTGGTGCTCCGCGCGCGCGACCCCGAAACGGGGCGCCCGCTGGTCGAGATGATCCTCGACCAGGCCGGGCAGAAGGGCACGGGCAAGTGGACCGTTCAGGCCGCCCTCGACCTCGGCGTGCCGATCCCGACCATCGCGGCGGGGATCGACGCGCGCGCCCTCTCCGCCATGAAGGCCGAGCGCGTGCGCGCCAGCGAGCAGATCGTCAGCACGCGGTTCGCCGACGAGGCGCGCGCGAGCGCCGCCGGGCACCACGTCGCGGCCGAGGGGCGCGCGCTCGTGCCGGCCATCGGCAGTGCGCTCGCGGCGGCGGCGAGCTGCGCCTACGCGCAGGGCATGGCGCTGCTGCGCGTCGCCTCGGCCGAGTACCGGTGGAACACGGATCTGCGCGAGGTCGCCCGCATCTGGAAGGGCGGCTGCATCATTCGCGCGCGGCTCCTCGACCCCATCATGCACGCGTTCGAGCGAGAGTCCGACCTTCCAAACCTGCTGCTCGACCCGGGCATCGGGCTCGAGCTGCTCGAGGCGGAGGCGGGATGGCGCCGCACCGCGCAGATGGCGGCGGCCCATGGGATCCCCGTGCCCGCGCTGTCGGCGTCGCTGGCGTACTTCGACGCCTATCGCACCGCCGTGCTGCCGCAGAACCTCACGCAGGCCCAGCGTGACTTCTTCGGCGCGCACACGTATCAGCGCGTCGACCGGCCGGAAGCGGGCTTCGTGCACACCGACTGGCGCGCAGTCCTCGACCAGTCCGTAGAGGCCGACGCGGCGCGATGACCCTGACCATGCGAGCGGCGGCGCCGGCGACGCCTGCCGAGACCAGTGCGGACGAGCGCGCGCCGGCCCTGCGCGCGGCGTCGTGCACCGTGATCATCTTCGGCGCGACGGGCGACCTGACGCGCCGCAAGCTCATGCCCGCGCTCTACGCGCTGCGTTGCGCGGGCGGCCTGGACAGCCGCTGCGCGGTGCTCGGCACGGGACGCACCCCGCTCACCGAGGAGGAGTTCCGCGCGCGCATGCGCCACACCGCCACGGCAACGCCGCCGGAGGGCGGCGGTGTGGACGATCCGCGGTGGCAGCAGCTCGAGCGCCGGCTGCACTACATCGCCGGCGATCCGGGCGACCCGGCGCTCTACCCGCGCTTGGCGGCGGAGCTGGAGGCCATGCGGCAGGCGGGCGCGAGCCCGAACCATGTCTTCTACGTCGCCACGCCCGCCTCGGTGGCTGGGCCGATCATCGAGGGGCTCGGCGCTGCGGGTCTCGGGCGCAACCCGCACGGCTGGTCGCGCATCGTCCTCGAGAAGCCGTTTGGCCGGGATCTCGCCTCGGCGCACGCGCTGAACCGCGTGGTCAACGACGTCTTCCCCGAGGACTCGGTCTACCGCATCGACCACTACCTCGGGAAGGAGACCGTCCAGAATCTCCTCGTCTTCCGCTTCGGCAACTCGCTCTTCGAGCCGGTCTGGAACCGCCACTACGTCGAGTACGTCGAGATCACGGCGGTCGAGGCGCTCGGCGTCGAGCACCGGGCCGCGTTCTACGAGGAGACGGGCGCGTTGCGCGACATGGTCGCGAATCACCTGCTGCAGCTCGTGACGCTCGTCGCGATGGAGCCGCCGGCCGTCTTCGACGCCGACGCGGTGCGCGACCAGAAGGTGCAGGTGCTGCGGGCGATCCCGCCGATGACGGTCGACGAGGTGGCCCGGCGCACCGTGCGCGGCCAGTACGGCGCCGGCATGATCGACGGGGCAGCCGTCCCGGGCTACCGGGAGGAACCGGGCGTGCGGGCGGGCTCGACCGTCGAGACCTTCGCCGCGGTCGAGCTGCACGTCGACAACTGGCGCTGGGCGGGGATCCCCTTCTACATCCGCACGGGCAAGCGTCTCGGACGCAAGATGACGGAGATCCGGGTCCACTTCCGGCGCACGCCGCAGGCGCTCTTCGCGAGCACGCCCGCCGCGCTCGCGGCGCCGAACCTGATCACCATCCGGATCCAGCCGGACGAGGGGATCACGATCACCTTCGCGGTCAAGGAGCCCGGCTCGGCGATGCGGCCGCGCCCCGTCGAGGCGGAGTTCGCGTACGCGCGGGTCTTCCCGGCGGCGCTCGCCGACGCCTACACGACGCTCCTGCACGACGCGATGCGCGGCGACGCGACGCTCTTCACGCGCCGGGACGAGGTGGAAGCCGCCTGGCGCATCATCACGCCCATTCAGGAGGCGTGGGCGCAGCTGCCGCCCCCGCGCTTTCCCGACTACGCCGCAGGGAGCGACGGGCCGGCCGCGGCGCGGTCGCTGGTGGAGGGGCGCCGGCACCAGTGGTGCGCAATCGGCGCGGCCGGCGATCCGGCCGACGGAGGCAACGCGGACTGAGGCGCCGGCGCGCGGGCGGGGCGCGTCGCGGACGCGCTGCGTGCCCGTCGTGCGCCACCACGACCCGACGCCGCGGCGTCCCGACGCCACCGCGCCGTCGGCCCCGTTCAGCGCGCCTTCACGAACGCCGCAGGCGGCGACTCGATCTTGCGAGACAGGTGCCACGACACCCACCGGGACCTCGAGACGAGTGGACGGGGCGAGGGGACGGGGCGATGCCGGCGCCCCGCGCGTCCCACGACGTGCACCACGTCCTCACGCATTCCAGCGGTGTGAGTTCTCGAATTTTTGGAACTGATCAACATTTGGTGAAGCGCTCTCCCATGGCACCGCAGCGCAAAGAGTTGCACGGATGAGCCGCGGGAGTCCTCCGAATTGCCAAACGCCCTATGGGACGAGGCCTTGCGTCATACCGTCTTCATAAAAACGATCTTGCGCCTGCCGCGCCACCTGTTGCACCAGAAACTCGGAGGGACTACTGTCTCGGGCCCGAGCGACGTGGCCGTCAGCTTTGTGGTGTCGTCTGAGCCCGTAAAAAAGCCCGTAAAAAAACATGGTCCGGGGGCGGATTGCGGACTTGCGAGTGGTGACGCCTGCGGGCGATCCCGTTTAGGAAAGTGATCGATCCTCGCCGCCCCTTCGTTCGGGATTCCCCGCAGCGAGGAGGAGACGGAGGAGACGATGGGCGAGCAGACGCGCGGGCGACGGTCCCCACGCACGATGCCGACGATTCACGCACACGCCGCCGGATTGGATGTCGGCTCCACGTTTCATGTCGTGGCGGTGGCCCCGGAGCGCGCGGACGAGCCGGTGCGCACGTTGCGGAGCTTCACGCAGGACCTGCGCCGGTTGGCGGACTGGTTGCACGAGGTGGGGGTGACGACGGTCGCGATGGAATCCACGGGCGTCTACTGGATTCCGGTGTTCGAGATCCTCGAGGCACGCGGCTTCGAGGTGCTGCTGGTCAATGCGCGCGACGTCAGGAATGTCCCCGGCCGCAAGACGGATGTGCACGATGCGCAGTGGCTGCAGCAGTTGCACCAGTTCGGGTTGTTGCGCGGCAGCTTTCGCCCGCAGGATCGCGTCGTCCGCCTGCGGGCGCTGCTGCGGCACCGGGAGGGGCTGGTGGCGGCGGCGGCCACGTACGTCCAGCGCATGCAGAAGGCGATGATGCAGATGAATGTGCAGTTGCATCACGTCGTCACGGATATCACCGGCGTGACGGGCCTCAAGATCATTCGCGATATCGTCGCCGGCGTGCACGATCCGGCGCGGCTCGCGGCGCATCGCGACGCTCACTGCAAGCAGTCGCTGGAGACGATTCGGCAGGCCTTGATCGGCAACTATCGACCGGAACATCTCTTTGCCTTGCGGCAGACGCTCGACCTCTACGATGTCTTGCAGGCCAAGATCGGCGAGTGTGACGTGGAGATCGCCCACGTGCTCGAGCAGCTGACTGTCGACCGGGCGCCGCCGCCGACCCCACTGCCCAAGGTGCGACGCGCGACCGGGAAGAATGACCCGCGGTTCGATGTGCGGCGCGTGCTGTACACACTCCTCGGCGCCGACCTGAGCCAGATCCATGCGCTCGGGCCGTACACGATTCTGCGCATGGTCAGCGAGTGTGGCACCGACATGACGAGATGGCCGACGGTGAAGCACTTCACCAGTTGGCTCACGCTCTGTCCTGGCAGCAAGATCTCCGGCGGGCGTGTCCTCAGTGCGAAGACGCGGCGGTCCTCCAATCGGGGCGCCGTGCTGCTGCGGATCGCCGCCGTCAACGTCGGGAAGACCCAGTCGGCGCTCGGCGCCTTCTACCGCCGGCTGGCGGCGCGCATCGGGAAGGCCAAGGCCGTCACGGCGACGGCGCGCAAACTGGCCGTCCTCTTCTACAATGCGCTGCGCTTCGGCATGACCTACATCGACCCCGGCGTCGACTACTATGAAGCGAAGTACCGAGCGCGGGTCATCGACAACCTGGAGCGCCGCGCCCGACAGCTGGGACTGCAAGTGGTCCGCCCCCCCCCAACCGCTGACAGCAGGAGTTTCTTAGGAAACTGAGCAGCTCCGTGAAATTGGCTCATGGACCATGTTGATGACGGCGGCTCAGCTCGCCGACGACGCTGCGGGCAGGTGCCGTAGCGTCACGTGTTTGGTGCGGTAGCGTGGAGACTCCCGCTGTCCGGGGGCTCGCATGTCGCCGCGCCCCTCGCTCCCGCTCCTACCCCCCGTCCTCCCCCGCACCGGCAAGCCGACGCTGGTACCGGATCCCGAAGCGCTCCAGGTCGAGGCCCTCGATCTACGACGTGACCATGACTGATGCCGACGCACCGCTCATGCGACAACTATCCTGACATAGGGGGACAGCGGGGGACAGCGGGGGACAGCGGCCACGCAGCCTGGGAGGTCAGCCACCAGCGCGCCCGACACCATCCTCGATATCGCGAGAACCCGACGGGCCGGCTGCTTTACTGCACGTCAAATGCGTGCACCAATCTTGCTGCCGCTGGATGACAAGTGCGGCGGGCGGCTGTCTCGGCCGCGTTGAGCATGAAAGCTGATGAGACCGGAGGGAATCTGATGCAAAAGACAAAGCGGGAGCGATGGCAGGCTGCCGCGACCGGCACGGTCCTCGTGCTGATCGGCGCCTTCGGGTGCAGCGACGGCGTGAGTGCGCCGACTGTCGGTGGGGGCTCACGGGGCGATCGCCTGACGACGGCCACGATACCTGAGACGCCGGATGTCCCGAATCTGCCGTCCACGGTAGTCGGTGACGTCCGAGAGTTCCGGCTGCGCGCGCACGTCTTCCAACAACAACTGGCCACGTTCCCCTACCGTATGGCGGAAGTCTGGGGCTACAACGGCTCGACGCCGGGACCGACCGCGATCGCGCACGACGGGGAGCGCGTCCGTTTTGTCGTACAGAACGACCTGCCCGAACCGACCACCGTGCATTTTCACGGTGCGCATGCGCCCAACGAGGCCGACGGGGTGCCCGGCGTCAGCCAGCTGAAGCCGATTCCGCCCGGTGGCTCGTACGTGTACGAGTTCACGCCCGGGCACGCGGGGACGTTTGCCTACCACTCGCACACGAACAGCGCCACGCAGGAACTCAAGGGGCTCGACGGCTTCTTCATCGTGCTCCCTCGGCGCGAGGCGGCGCGCGACCGCGTCGACCGCGACTACGCGTTCGTATTGCAGTCGTGGTTCTTCCAGGGCGACGGGCAGCCCGTCGTGGTGTTCCCGCCTGGCGGCGACTTCAACTTCCACACGATGAACGGGAAGACGCGAGATGCCGCGTCCGAAATGAGGGTGCGGGTCGGCGAGAAGATACGTGTGCGGTTCTACAACGCCAGCCAACTGGTGCATTCGATGCACCAGCACGGCTTCGACCTCACCATCGAGTCGCAGAATGGGCATGAGCGCGTCGACCGCCCCGTGGTCACGACGGTCGATGAAGGACCGGGGAACTTCCACGAAGTGGTGTTCACGCCGGACAAGCCCG
Organism: Gemmatimonadetes bacterium SCN 70-22; assembly: GCA_001724275.1. Lineage (NCBI taxonomy): Bacteria > Pseudomonadati > Gemmatimonadota > Gemmatimonadetes bacterium SCN 70-22. The sequence continues at coordinate 56,394 of MEDZ01000005.1, read as the reverse complement.
GGCGGTGGCTCGTACACTGCCACTTTCCGCACCACACGTCGAACGCCATGCAGGAGGGTCCCGAAGGATCGCCGGTCGGCATGGCGCGCGTGTTCGACGTCGTCGCACGTTGAATGGCGCCCGCTGGTCAGCCGCGCTGGTCAGCCGCGCTGGTCAGCCGCGCTGGCACTCCTGCGCACATCGCACGACGCGCGCACACCGCCCCCGGAAATACGTCGCCGGGTGGTCGCCGCGACGCAGCAGCGCGTGCAGCATTTCGTGCCGAACTACCGGCCCGTCGTACACGTAGGGGCGTGCCAGCACGATGATGTTACCGGCCGCGAACCAGAAGGCGTTGAACCATGTCCCATCCACCGAGAAGCTGTCCCGGTCGATCACGTACCATCGCACGGCACTGATGTCGCCCCGGACATCGGCACAGGCCTCGGTCGCCCGCCACCACGCGTCATAGTCCACTGGCGGCGGTGCGAGCGCTAGCGTATCCCGCAGTGGCGCGTTTCCGGCGCCGACCGTCGGGCGGTCAGTGCCGCATGCGGCGACGATCACCATGAGGGCAGTGATGGCGAAATTCCTGCCGCGATCACATCTCGAGCGGTGGATGCTAGACAGAGGGCGGTGAGGGTATAAGGAGCGCGAACACAGTGGAATCGTGACAATTGACCGAGCACCACATCGGCAGCGCGAACTTCCGGTCAGGCTGCCACGGCTGACTTACTCCCGTCATGGCTACGCGCGGCGCCCCTGACGGGTCGTGTTCCCGGGCGTACCCGACTGCGCTCCAACGGCTTGCTCGAGATGCGCAGTCGGGTACGCGATGTGAAGCGGCGGGTCGGGACTGAGGGTCTTTGCTGCGGCCAAGCCGAGCGTCGCTCGCTCGGCTTGGTCACCCACCAGCCTCTCGTTCATCGTGACCTGGTGAAGACCCCATCGCCTCAGTCACGGCTCCTTCTTCGGCGTCGAGGCTCCGAGCGTTCGCACGTACTTCACCACGGCCTCGATTTCCGGGGCTGAGAGTTTGTCCTTGAACGGCTTCATGTCCTTGCCGACACCGCGAGTGATGGCGGCAGTGAGGGAATCATCAGAACGCGTGGAAAGAAACGCTTGATCGAGTTTGGCGATCTTAGGTGTCTCGCGCAGAGCCTGCTTCGATGGCGTGCCGCTATCGCCGTGACAACTGCGGCAGTTCTTCAAGTAGAGCGCTTTGCCATCCGCGTCCTGCGCGTCGCCACGAGTCGCGATGCCTGGAAGTGCGACGAGCACCCCTAGGATAGTTGTCCTGATCCATGTCATCCGTGTGCAACTCCGCTGCGGTGGATTTGTGAGGGACTATCAGAATGTCATCTGAAACTCGACCGCCAAGCCGTTACGGCGAGGGCGGCTCCCTCCCTGCGGTAGATCCCTTCGGTACTCGAGGGCCAGTCGCAGAAACTCCGGCAGATTGAGGGGGAGCACACCGCCCGCGACGAACCGGCGATCGGCGTCGTCTACCGCGTCACCGTCAGGGTCACGAACTTCCCACCGTGAGAAGAGCGTCAGCGGCGACGGACGAAAGGTGTGCTGACCCGAGAACCAAAAAGCCCGCCCATCAACGCGAGCACGAGCGAACTCGTCGCCGACCGGGAGATCACGATCTCTGCTGAGCACATACGCGCCGAGCGCTTCGAAGTTGCCCATATACTTGTTGGCCGTGACCGCGACTCGCGTGTACCGCGATCTTTCGCTGGCCGCCTCGGCCGCGAGGCCCTGCGTGCTCCCGAGGTACACCGCTGCACCGATCCCGGCGCCGGCCGCGTCCCAGACGAACTGGTTCGTCAACACCAGATCTTTGGACGTGCTCCGCGAGCCCTCTGCCTCGCCTCCCACGGCATTCACCACCTGGACCGAGCTGCGATTCGAACCGGCCACGAGGAACGCTTCCACGCCTACAAGATCTCCACCAAGGTTCAGGGGGACCGCGGTGTTGGACATGCCGAATGGCAGCGGCGGGGCAATGCCGATGGCACGGTCGAAACCGGCGACCCCTCCTCCAAGCGCGAGCATGTGTCCTTGTCCGGCGCGGAGGCCCCCGAAGCGTCGCTCGGACCCCCACACGGACGATGCCGAGACCAGTGCCTCGACCTCACCGTCAGCCGCGCGCGCGAGTTCGACCAGTCCCCCGTACGCTTTGCCGATCGCTCCCCCAACAAACACGCTCACGTTGTCGACGCTGAACCCATTGGTTTCTGTCGCGGCCCCACTCGCCTTCTCGTACAGGTATTGGACGAGCGTCCGCGCAGCAACGTAGTCCTGAAGGCGCGTGACCTCCGCGTTCTCACCGATCTCCTCAGGCATGCGGTAGCCCGCCCACTTGAACTGAATGCCGCGGGCGTTCAGGCGCGGCACCGCGGGACTATGGCACATGGAGCAGTTCGCATTGTACTTGCGAGCCCATGCGGGGATTGGGCCTGCCCCGCTTTGACGGACACGGGGTTTATGCTGCCTGCTGCTGCTCCTCGTACTGCACGGGGCTGACGTAACCGAGGCTCGAGTGCCGTCGCTGCCTGTTGTACCAGACCTCGATGTACGCGAACACCGAAGCCCGGGCGGCCTCACGCGTCGGCCAGTCAACGTCCTCCACCAGCTCCGCCTTCAACGTGGCGAAGAAGCTCTCCGCCACGGCATTGTCCCAGCAATCGCCCCTCCGGCTCATGCTGCACGTCATGCCCTGCGCCGCAAGCATCGCCTGGTAATCGCCGGAGGCATACTGGGTGGATTCAATCGGTCGTCGAAACACCTCTAGTGACGTTGAGGGTTCGATGACCAAGCATTCCGACTGGTTGGCGGCGAAGCGTGTGCAGAAGCCCCTGCGGTCCCCTGGACGCCCACCCGTCGGCCGACGCGAGGACCGTGTCCGCTTCTGGGCGGCTATTGCGCGTGGGCTGTATCCGGAGATGGCAGTGCAGGAGGCTCGGGTGTCGTGGGTGGTGGGGGCGCGATGGTTCCGGCATGCTGGTGGGATGCCGCCCACTCACCTCGCACCCTCCGCGCCGCCGCTCAGCGGTCGCTATCTCTCCTTCGCCGAGCGTGAAGAACTCGCGCTCCTGCGGGCCCAAGGCTTGGGGGTGCGGGACTGCGCACGGCGAATGGGCCGAGCCCCTTCCACGATCTCGCGGGAGCTTCGGCGTAACGCCGCGCGACGCGGAGGCTGCCTCGACTACAAGGCCACGACGGCGCAGTGGCACGCGGATCGCGCGGCGCAGCGCCCGAAGGCCGCGAAGCTGGCGGTCCACCCCAAGCTGCGGCAGTATGTGCAGGACCGCTTGGCCGGCGTGATCGCCACGCCCGGCGGCCGGCGGGTCCATGGGCCGACGGTTGAATGGACCGGCCGGAAGAAAGGGCGACGGCAGCACCGCCGCTGGGGCCGCGCGTGGAGCCCCGCTCAGATCGCGCACCGTCTGATGCTCGACTTCCCCGATGATCCCACGATGCGCATTAGCGCGGAAGCGATCTACCAAGCGCTGTACATCCAAGGCCGTGGGGCGCTCCGCCAGGAACTCACCGCGTGCCTGCGTACGGGGCGGGCGCTTCGCGTGCCGCGTGGCAGGACCGGGCGCAGCGGCAAGCACTTCGTCACACCCGAGATCCTGATCAGCGAGCGTCCGCCCGAAGTGCAGGATCGCGCCGTTCCTGGGCATTGGGAGGGCGATCTCATACTCGGCCTCGAGAGCTCCGCTATCGGCACACTGGTGGAGCGCACCAGCCGCTTTACCCTCCTGCTGCATCTCCCGCGGATGGCCGGCCACACGCCGGGTCTGCGCGTCACGGACACGAAGAACGGTCCGCCGCTCGCGGGGCATGGCGCTGCCGCCGTCCGCGACGCGATCACTCGCGCGATGAAGCAACTGCCCACGCAACTACGTCGTTCTCTGACGTGGGATCAGGGAGCTGAGTTGGCCGAACACGCGGCACTGCGCCTCGACACGGGGCTGGCCGTCTACTTCTGCGATCCGCGCAGTCCGTGGCAGCGTGGCACGAACGAAAACACTAATGGGCTGCTGCGCCAGTACTTCCCGAAGGGTACCGATCTCAGCGCACACAGCGCCTCAGAACTTTCCGCGGTTGCACTCGCGCTCAACACGCGTCCCCGCAAGACTCTTGGCTGGCGAACCCCTGCCGAAGCCTTCAACGACCTACTACGATCTACGCACACCACAACTGTTGCGACGACCGGTTGAATCCGTGCTGGCTTCCCCGATCCGTGTGATGCAAGACCCCTCGCCCCGGCTGCCGCGCCGTGATCGCCATGGCGAGCGCGTCGAGCGTGAGCCCACGCTCCAGGGTGTGTCGCATGCTCCAGCCGATCACACGCCGTGAGCCAAGATCGAGCACGACGGCCAGGTACAGCCACCCTTCCCGGGTGGGCAGATAGGGGATGTCGCCCACCCACACGCTCGCCCACGTGCGGGCGGCTGCGGCCTGCTGCTCGACGCCGAACTGGCGATCCAGCACGTTCTCGGCGACCGGATGCGCATGCGCCGAGTCGGTCGTGCACGCCCGGCGCCGGCGTCGGCGCGCGACCAAGCCATGCGCCTGCATCAAGCGCGCGACCCGCTTGCGCGCCACGTGCTGGCCCTTGGACCTGAGCTCGGCGTGGACGCGCGGGCTGCCGTAGGTGCGGCGACTCGCGCGGTGCACCTCGCGAATGTCGGCGGTAAGCGCGGCATCGGCGGCCGCGCGTCCCGTCGAGCGGCCTGCCGCCTGGCGGGCGCGCCAACCGTAGTACCCGCCGCGCGAGACGCGGAGCAGGCGACACATCAGAGCGACGGAGAGCGACGTCGAACCGGTCCCGGTGCTCGTCGATGCAGCCGTACGTCACCGCGATTCCCGCGCGAAGAACGCCGTCGCTCGCTTCAAAAAATCCCGCTCCTGCTTGGTGACCTCCAACTCTCGCCGGAGACGCCGGATCTCCTCATCCTGGCTCGTGAGCTTCCCATTGCCCGGAAACGCCTCGTGTGGCGCCGGTGCCGCGTTGTACTGCCGCCGCCAGGTCCGCAGCATGTCGGGCCGGATGCCGAGCTGCCGGGCCACCTGACCCGTCGTCCGTCCCGGCTCGCCGGCCAGACGCACCGCCTCCACCGTGAACTCCGCCGTGAACTGCCGTCGCTTCTCGCCCATTGGACACCTCCGCCCCGAACTATAGCGAGGCTATCTGGGTGTCCGTCCCAGCGGGGCAAGGCCAGTTTCAGGTCTCCGTGGTGCGCGCCTGTCGCCTGGCGGGCTTCTCGCGGGCCGCGTGGAACACGCGTGGTATCGGCGCAGTCGCGCGAAGGATCAGGGGGCGCTCCGCCTCCGGATCCGCGACCTCGCGCAGGCCCGTCCGCGCTTCGGGTATTTGCGCCTCCACGTGCTGCTCCGCCGGGAGGGCTGGCTGGTCCACAAGAAGCGGGTGCGGCGGTTGTATCGCCTGGAGGGGTTGCAACTGCGCAATCGGCTGCGCCGACGGTAGCACGTGGCGCTGCACCGTGGGGCGCCCCCGCCGCCGACCGCGCGGGCGCAGCGCTGGAGTAACCATGGAGCATGGACTTCGTGCATGATCAGTTGCTTGTCAGTTGCTCGACGGACGGCCCTTTCGCGTGCTGACCCTGATCTGACCCTGATCTGACCCTGATCGATCACTGGAATCGCGAGAGTGTGCTACTGGAGCCCGCGTTTGGCTTCCGGGGCGCGCGCGTCGCCGCCCTGCTGGATGAGGCCATCGCGCGGGCGGGACGCCCCGTCTCGATCACGTGCGATCCACGTGCGACCACGGCACGGAATTCACCTCCCGCGCGCTCGAAGCGTGGGCCTACGAGCGGGGCGTCCAGCTCGACTTCACGCGCCCCGGTAAACCCACGGATAACGGGCACATCGAGTCCTTCAATGGCCGGCTGCGGGACGAGTGTGGGACGAGTGCTTGAACGTGCAGCACTACGTGTCGCTTGACGACGCCCGCGCCAAGCTCAAAGCTTGGCAGCGGGACTACAACGACCACCGCCCACACAGCGCCCTGGGACACCTGACCCCCAGGGAGTTTACGCGTAAGCGTCAGGACACTGAGGAGCGTTCGCTCGCGGCTACTCCAGCTTAGACCTGTCTCCAAACGGGACCAACGTCACCCTGTCCCTGAGTCTCGTTTGCAACTGTCCGCTTGACGGGGGAGTCTACGGAAGGACAGCAAGGGCCTCTACGGCGTGCGGAAGGTGTGGCACCAACGGCGACGCGAAGAGACGACGGTCGCGCGGTGCACGGTGGAACGCCTGATGTGCGCCGACGGCTTGGCGCGCGTCCGCGACGATGCGGACCGATCTCGCCCTCGACGCGCTGGAGCAAGCGGTGTACGCCCGACAACCGACGGCGTCGCTTATTCACCACTCCGACCGCGAGTTGCAGCATCTCGCGATTCGCTACACCGAACGCCTCGCGGCGCCGGGATTGAACCCTCGGTCGGCAGCCGCGGAGACTCGTACGACACCACCCTCGCGGAGAGCGTGATCGGCCTGTTCAAGACGGATGTCATTCGCCGTCAGGGTTCATGACGTTCCCTCGAGGACGGGGTGAGCGCAACGTGAGGGAGCCTGGCCGAGTCACCAACGGATGAACACCGGGCTGAGCGCGCAGTTGTGCTTGACGGGGCGTGCCGTTGCAATCGCCTCAGAGCGCCCTCAGGCGGTCTTCATCTCTTGCTGACCTCATTCACACGCCAGCGGAGGAGATCGTGGCCGGTCGTTCGTCGGCCTTGGCGACGCGGTCGCCGGCGGGCAACGGGCGGTCTTCGGACGAGGCGAGTCCCGGGGATGCGAGGCAGCATGGCGGGAGAACGCGAGGATGCGAGGACGCGAGCGCCCGATGTGCAGATCCACCGGCCCCGGCCGTCGTCGGAGGATGTCTGCGCCGCCGGTGGAGACGCGTCGGTAGACGTCGCATCCCGCTGCCACAGCCGAGTCGCCTCGCAGTGGCCGACGGTGCTACTGCTGGCGACGCTCGCCACGACAACGTGGTCCGGGGCACTGCACCAGCGCGTCAACCTCATGGCAGAGCTGCTGCGCTAAACGCTCGGTGTACCGTCGTACGCGCTCGCGGTGATCGGTATTGTCGGTATCCACGAGCTCGGGCACCATGTGATCGCTGGGCGCGCTCGCCATGGGTCTGCCCGGCTGTACCGGGCAGCGGCGGCCGACGGCTGCTCCATGACGGCACCACACCGAAGACTCAACTGATGAGGCAGATCCCTCGTCCCTTCTGCGTCGCCCCAGGAAACCTCTCGCCACCTGGTGGCCTCGACTCATCGAAGGCAACGGGCAGTATCCCCTGCGACGCCTCGGCCGACCCAGGTCCGACCGCGTGCGACCGAGCGGCAGCGGCTGCAGCATCGCCCGATGCGCGCCTGTTTGAGTAGTACGCGGACTCGAAGTACCCAGAGTTGAGCCCCCTGTTCATCGGTTGACGACACGGGTGGCGGCGCCGGACGGCAGTGTGCCGATCTCGTCTCTGCCGAGCCGGCCATTCTCCATGTCGATGGCGACCGTGCGCCGTTCACGCGGGTGATGCCGTCGCGCCGACCTTCCGCTGCGTAGCGTTGAGGAAGGACTGGATTTTCGCGACGACCCAGGCTGGGTCACGGAGGAGCAGGTGGTGGTCGCCCCCTGGCCGGACGGCAAGCTGCCACAACCGACGCCCTTGCATCAGCCGACGCGCGCCCGCCAGCGGTGCTGTCTCGTCGCGGTCGCCGTGGAGCATAAGGATCGGGAGAGTGTCAGGCAGTCGTGCGGCGTCCGGCGCCGCGTCGTATCGGTAGACCACCTCCCAGAGCGTGGACGTCGAGGAGCGCCAAGTGTGCTGCACCAGGTCCTCGGCGACCTCCCGCGGGAGGTCCGGCAGGAGCCGCGGCAGCGCACGGCCCACGACGCGTCGCGTGACGATGCACGTGGCGGCCGCAAGTCCGACGTTCGTCATTAGCCACCGCTCCGGCACCCGACTGCGACCGAAGTGGGCGAGCGCAAGTTCCTCATTTCCAAAGTACGGCAGCCCCACGAGCACCAGACCGTCGATGCCCTGGGGGTGGCGTGCAGCGTAGGCGACTGCCAGAAGCGCCCCGAACGAATGCCCGACGAGCGTCACGCGCCCGCGTCCTGCAAGCACGCGGTGAAGTTCCGCGACATGGCGTTCCACGGAGTAGACGGTGTCCGGTTTCGCCGAGAGCCCGAAGCCGAGCGGGTCAACCAGCACCAGGCGGTGGTCTGCCGCGAGGGGGACGACGCGGCTGTCCCAGTACCGCGTCGTGCCGCCCACCCCCGGCAGGAAGACTAGCGTGCGCCCGCCCCCGCCCCGCTCGACCACGTGCAACGGCGGCCCCGCGGCGGACACCGGCTCAGTCGCCAGTGGTTCGGCGGCAGGGTCCGCCGGCTTCGGGATCGCCGGCTTCGGGATCGCGATATGCCCCGCACCCACCACAGCCACCGCGCCCGTGCCGAGTAGCACCCACGACCACGCTCGCATCGTGCCTCCAACTACGACGCGGCCACTCGTTGGGGCCCCGCGGCTCCGGCGTCGGCCGCAAGCACGCGATCGTCGATCGGCCCGCCCGGCGCCTGCCGGCGGATGCCGGGCAGGCGCGTCCACTTGAGCAGCATCGCGTTCACCGCGACGATGAGCGAGCTGCCCGACATCGAGACGGCGGCGACCCAGGGGCTCAGCAGGACGCCGAGGCTCGGATAGAAGACGCCAGCCGCGAGCGGGAACGCGACGATGTTGTAGCCGGTCGCCCACCAGAGGTTCTGCTTCATCTTGCGCACCGTCGCGCGGCTCAGCGCGATCGCGCCGAGCACGTCGTACGGGTCGCTCTTCATGAGCACCACGTCGGCCGTCTCCATGGCGACGTCGGTCCCCGCGCCGATGGCGATGCCGACGTCGGCCTGCGCGAGTGCCGGCGCGTCATTGACGCCGTCGCCCACCATGGCCACCAGCTTCCCCTGGCTCTGCAGCTCCTTGACCTTGTCCGCCTTCTGCCCCGGGAGGACGTCGGCGAACACGGTGTCCATCCCCAGCTCCGCCGCGATCCGCTCGGCGGTCGCCTGGTTGTCGCCCGAGAGCATCGCGACCTGCACGCCGTGCGCATGCAGCTCCTCGATCGTGCGGCGGGAGGAGGGGCGGATGGCGTCGGCGATGGCGATGAGGCCGCCGGGGCGCCCATCGATGGCGGCGAAGAAGACCGTGCGCCCCGCGCCCTGCATCTCGCTCGCGCGTGTCCCCAGACCGTCCAACGCGACGCCGTTGTCCTGCATCAGCTTGCGATTGCCCACGAGGATCGTGCGACCGTCCACCGTCGCCCGGAGCCCGTGCCCGGCGATCCCCTCGAAGCCGGTCGCGTCCGCGAGCGCGAGCTGCCGCTCCCGGGCGTGGTCGACCACGGCGCGCGCCAGCGGGTGCTCGCTCGACTGCTCCGCCGAGCCCACCAGGCGCACGAACTCGTCCTCGGCGACCGGGCTCGAGGGGTCGACGACCACGTCGACGACCCGCGGCTGACCGACGGTCAGCGTCCCGGTCTTGTCGAAGACGATCGTCTGGATCTTGCTCGCCTGCTCGAGCGCAGTTGCGTTCTTGAAGAGGATCCCGTTCAACGCACCCAGCCCGGTGCCGATCATCACCGCCGTCGGTGTGGCCAGGCCGAGCGCGTCGGGGCAGGCGATGACCACGACCGTGATCGCCAGCGTCATCGCGAACATGGCCGGCTCGCCGCCGATCCAGTACCAGCCGACGAAGGTCAGGACGCCGAGGACGATGGCCGCCACCACGAGGAGCTGGGCCGCGCTGTCGGCCAGCCGCTGGGCCGGCGCCTTGGAGTTCTGCGCGATCTGCACCAGCTTGACGATCTGAGCGAGCGCGGTGTCCGCACCGACCTTCGTCGCCCGGAAGCGGAAGGTGCCCATCAGGTTGATCGTGCCGCCCGTCACCGTGTCGCCCGGTCGTTTGTCCAGCGGCAGGCTCTCGCCGGTGATCATCGACTCGTCCACCTTCGACTCTCCGTCGAGCACGTCCCCGTCCACCGGGATCTTGTTGCCCGGCCGGATGAGGACGATCTCCCCCTGCAGCACCGCGGACGTCGGGACCTCGACCGGCTGCCCGTCGCGGACGACCGTCGCCATCGGCGGCGCCAGGTCGAGCAGCGCCCGCATGGCGTTCGACGCGCCGGCCCGCGCGCGCATCTCCATCCAGTGCCCGAAGAGGATGAAGACGAGCAGCACCACCACCGCCTCGTAGAACGTCTCCCCCTCGACGACGAAGGTGGTGACGATGCTGAACAGGTAGCCCGCGCCCACCGAGAGCGCGACGAGCACCGACATGTCGAGCACCCGGTTCTTCAGCGCGCGCCAGCCGCCGACGAAGAACATCTGCCCGCCCCACAGGATCGCCGGCGTGGAGAGGAGGAACATCAGGACGTTGTTCGACAGCCCGAAGGGGGCCTCGAGCCGCAATCCGAAGAGCATCTCCGCCATCGGCGAGTAGAGCACGACGCCGAGGGAGAGCGCGAGCGTCACCCAGAAGCGGCGGCGGACGTCGCGCACCATCGCCTCCATGTCCATCCCGGCGCCGTGCCCCATCTCGTGGGCGAGCTGCGCCGCCGGCTGCGAGACCGGCGCCGCCGCGGGCCGCCCCGGCGGGGCAGGGTGCCCCGCGTGGTCGACCGCGACCCCCGGCTCGGGGGCGCAGAGGTGGCGCGGCACTACCTCGCCGCGGCAGTGGTAGCCGCATTGCTCGATGAGCCGCTCGATCTCGGCCTGGGTGGTCACCGTCTCGTCGAAGCCGACGGTCACCGTCTCGCTCAGGTAGTTCGCCTCGGCGTGGTGCACGCCGGGCTGGCGCTGGAGAAAGGTCTGCAGCGCGGGGGCGGAGCTCCCGCGAAGGAGTCCGCCAGCCTCGAGGACGACTTCACGCATTCGGGTTCACCTCGTACGATGACACGTGCTGCGGCGACTGCCGCGACGACGGATGGCGGTCACGCCTTGCCCTCGGGTGTTCCTGCGGGCCCTGCGGGCCGGTTCGTCGTGGCGCTCCGCCCCGTGCCCCCCATCTGCTCGGGTGTCGGCTCCGGATCAGTCGGCTCCTCAGCGCCCTTGAACCCGACATCCATGAACGCCGCGCGCCGCTCGCGCACGACCGCCAGCTCGGGGTGCGCTACGTCCGCGCCCGTGACGTGCGCCACGGGCTGCGTGGTGCGCGGCAGGAACGCCTTCGTCACACCAAGCGTCGCATCCGTCTTGGCGATGGATGCCGAGCCGTCGTGCTCGATGCCGGTGAGCGCACGGATGCAGTCGATGGTCTCCGGCACGACGATCGACTCGTTGTGCACCTGGAAGGTGAGATAGACCTCGCGGTCGTCGACCGCGAGCGCGTCCTCCCAGACGCCCACCTCCCACATGTCGCCGCGTGGGCGGCCGAGGTCGCGCATCAACTCGACCACGCTGTTGAGCGCCACCAGTCCGTCGCCGCTGCGCACGAAGGCGATGCGCGGCGCGTCCCAGAGCGCGTCACGCAGCTCGTCGAGGCTCACCGGCCGCGTCGTCTCCACCATGGCGAAATGGATGTGGCTCAGGTTGTATGGCCCAGCCCCGGCCATGGTCGTGATGTCGAGATCGGGGATCACCGTCCGGGCGTCGGGACCCTGGTGGCTTGGGACCTTCGTCTCGGGGATGACGGTGTTGATCATCCCGTTCAGGTGCGACTCCCACGGGTCGGTGCCGCGGCGGAGCAACACGGCGCGGGCGCGCTTCACCCAGCCGTGACGGTGCAGCGCGAACAGCACGCGACTCAGCGCGGTCGTGTTGCACGACACCACGCGCGCCGAGTCGCGGCCGAGAGCGCCCTCGTAGTTCACCTGCGCCACGAAGGAGTAGCCGGCCACCTCGTGCTTCTCGCCGCCCTGCCAGATGGACTTCACGCCGGCGGCCTGGTAGCGGGGGCGGTTCTGCGCGCCGATCTTCTTCGGCGTGCAGTCCAGCACCACGTCCACCTGCCCGAGCAGGTCGTCGAGGGAGCCGGCGACGGGGATGCCCGCCGCCTCCATGCCGGCCCGCGCCTCATCGGCAGCCGCGTAGATCGGGTAGTCGCGCTCGACGGCGACGCGGATGCGGTAGTCCGAAACGACGTCGGCCACGCCGACCAGCTCCATGTCGTCCTGCAGCGCGACCGCGTCCGCGATGCGCTTGCCGATCACGCCGTAGCCGTTCACGGCGACGCGGGCTTTGGCTCTCTCTGCCATCATCCTGCTCCTGCAGAAGGGTGGGACGGACTGTGCGAGTGGCGGCCAGTCGATGGGCGAAAGGTTCACTCGCACGCTGAATGCACGCTGAGGAAGCACTGAAAGCCGCGCCGACGCCGCAGCCCGTGGTGGATTGTGAGGTGGGCGGGCCCGGGCGTGGCCGATCCGTCGTCACGCGACCGTGGGTAGGCGGATGCTGACCGTCGTCCCTTGCCCCGGTGCGCTCGCAAGGGCAATGGTGCCGCCGTGCTGCTCGGCGATCCAGCGGGCGATGCCGAGCCCGAGGCCCGTGCCGCCCGGATCGCGGGTGCGCGCCGGGTCGGCGCGGTAGAATCGATCGAAGACGTGCGGCAGATCGTCCGCGGTGATCCCGATGCCCGTGTCACGGACGCTGACCTCGACAACACCGCTCTGCCGGCGAAGCACCACGCCGACGCGCCCGTTCCGGGGCGTGTAACGGAGCGCATTGTCGAGCGGGATGATGAGGAGCTGGGTGAGACGGTCGGGGTCGCCCAGGACGACCACCGGCTCGATGGCTTCGATCTCGAGCCGCTGGCCGCGTGCGAGGTGCCGTACCTCGCCGAGCACGGTCATCAACATCCGATCCAGCTCCACACGCTCGCGACGCATCGGCACGCCCGCGTCGGCCCGGGCCATCGCCAAGAGATCCGCAACCAGGCGGGCGAGCCGCGCCGACTCGGCGTACGCCTCGGCCACCGCTTGCTCCCGCTCCGACGTCGGCATGGCGACATGGCGCCGCAGCAGCTCCAGGTTGGCCTGAATGGCCGTGATGGGTGCGCGCAGCTCATGCGAGGCGTCGGAGACGAAGCGTTGCTGGGCGGCATACGCCTGTTCGAGGCTGCCGAGCATCTCGTTGAACGTCATGGCGAGGCGGCCCAGCTCGTCGCGCGGGGCGCCGACGGTCACGCGCCGCGAGAACATGCGCGACTGCGCAATGTCGTGCGCGGTCGCGGTGAGGAGCGCGACCGGTCGGAGCGCCCGGCCGGCGATGAGCCAGCCGGCCACAAAGGTGAGCGCGCAGCCGAGGACGGCCATGACAGCCATGAGGCGCGCGAACTGCCGGACCGAGGCATCGAGGTGGGCGAGCGAGAGCGCCGTCGCCAGGTAGTGCGGCGTCCCGTCCGGCGTGGTGTCTGGCAGGACGAACACGCGCCACCGTCCCCCGTCGGCTCCTCGCATGAGTCCGAAGGCGCCTGGGCCGTGCTCCGCCGGGTGGAGCGCGGGGGCGAGCGCGGCGACGGCGGGATAGGCGGCCCGTGGTGGCCCGGCGAGCACCGCCCCGACGTCGACGTCGATTGCCGGCGCCGTCGGCAGAAGCGTCTGCCGTCGGTCGTCGGCCCGGTACATCTGGACTCCGGTCCCAAGCCGGTGCGCGCTCGAGGTGATCCGGGCTCGCTCGGCGTCGCTGCGGGCGCCGCCGAGCTCCGCGGCGACGTAGCGGGTAGCGCTCCGCAGCGACGCGTCGAGCTCGTCGTAGTGCGCCCGGCTGTGGACAGCATAACTGTAGACGCACACGAGGACGACGACCGCGCCAGTAAGGGCGCAGTACCAGAGCGCGAGCCGCAGCCGAAGCGACATGGTCACGGGATGTGCTCCCGTGGCCGACTGCTCTTGCTCCTCACGTCTCGCGTAGCACGTACCCCGCGCCGCGGAATGTGTGGATGAGTCGCGGTTCGCCGCCCGCCTCGAGCTTCTGCCGGAGCTGCTTGACGTAGACCTCCAGCACGTTCGAGCTTCCCTCCATGTCGTAGCCCCACACGCGGTCCATGAGGAAGTGCTTGGGCAGGACGCGACGTGGGTGGAGCAGGAACTGCCGCAGCACCTCGTATTCCGTGGCCGTGAGCTCGATGTCGCGCACAGTCCGTAACGCGCGACGCGTGCCGGTGTCGAGGCTCAGGTCGGCGAAGCGTAGCACCTCCGGGGCGTCTTGCTCGCGGCGGCGGAGCAGCGCCTTGACGCGCGCCGCGAGCACCTCGAGAGTGAATGGCTTGATGACATAGTCGTCGGCGCCCTGACGCAGGCCGCGCACCTCGTCGGCCGGTGCGTCGCGCGCCGTGAGCATCATGACGGGCAGTTCCGCGTCGGCGTTCCGCAGGCGCTCGAGTACCTGGAAGCCGTCGAGCCCCGGCAACATGACGTCGAGGATCACGAGGTCGGGTGCGTGATCGCGAGCGATGGCGAGCCCCTGCGCGCCGGTAGCAGCCGTGTCCACGATGAATCCCTCGTAGGCCAGCCCGCGCTTCAGCACGCTGGTCACGGTCGGGTCGTCGTCGATCACGAGGATGCGTGGCATGTCGTTCACCTCTTTCGGTTGATCATTCGGGCCGGCATGGCAGCCAACGCCGGCGCGCTGCCGCACGTCGGGTGCTGCCCGGTCGCCGTCCGCCAAGCGGCCGCCTCACGAGCGCCGCCTCCGGAGGGCGCCAAGCGCGGTGGCGAGAGTCCCCACCACGCCCACGGCGAGGAGCACATCGCCGGCGATGCGGTGCCAACCGTCCACCATCACGAGCATGGCTCCGGCGACGACGAGCGCCGCGGACGCGACCGCGCCCGTGAGCCTCTCGAGGTTCCGGCTCGCGCGCTGCCCGAGCGCGGTGAGCTCCGGCGCATGTACCCGGCCGAGGTCGCCGTCGGCGAGGCGCCGGAGCGTTCGTCGCACGTCGGCCGGCGCCTCGCGCGCCACGCGTTCGAGGTCGCGGGTGAGCTGCCGTCCGTCCCGTAGCAGCCGCTCCGGCGAGTACCGGCGGAGGGCGAGCCGCGCGACCTGGCCCCGGAAGACCTCCAGCACGTCGAGCTGAGGGTCGAGCCGGCGCATGACCGCCTCGGCGAGGAGGAACGCCCGGGCGAGCAGGAGCAGCTCGCCCGGGTTCCGCACGCGATGCTGGCTCCCCACCCGCAGGAGCGATGCGAGCGCGTTCCCCACCGAGATCTCCGCCAGCGATCGCTCCCGCACGTCTCGGAGCAGCGCCGCCAGATCGGCCTCGAGCGCCGGCCGGTCGACGTCGTCGCCGACGAGCCCCAGCTCCAGGTACGTGTCCGTCGCGACCCGCGCGTCGCCGCGCACGACGGCGTCCAGGAGCCGCGTGAGCCCCTCCCGCAGCGGCTCGTCGAGCTCGCCGATCATGCCGAAGTCGTGCAGGCAGAGCCGCCCGTCCGGCAGCACGAACACGTTGCCGGGGTGCGGGTCAGCGTGGAACAGGCCGGTCTCGAACACCTGGTACAGCACCAGCGTGGCGAGCTGCCGCGCCAGCGTCGGCCCTGCCGCCGGGTGCTCCTCCGCGTACCGGTCGATGCGAACGCCCGGCGAGTGCTCCAGCGTCAGCACCGCGCTCGTCGTGCGCTCCGACACGACGTCCGGGATCCACACGCCGTCCACGTCCGCCAGCGCCGCGCGGAAGCGGCGGATCGTCTGGCCCTCGCGGGCGAGGTCGGTCTCGCGACGCAGGCTCTGGCGGAACTCGCGCACCATCCCTACGAGGTCGAGCGAGCGGAACCGCGGTGCCAACTGCTCGGTGAGCGCCGCCAGGTATGCAAGCGTCGCGGTGTCCTCGGCGATCCGCTCGGACAGGCCGCCCCGGCGCACCTTTACGACCACGGCACGGCCGTCGGCCAGCGTCGCGACGTGCACCTGCGCGATCGTCGCCGCCGCGAGCGGCTCGCCCTCGAACGAGCCGAACAGCTCCTCGACGGTGCCGCCGAGCTCCGTTTCGATGGTGGCACGGACCTCGGCGTCCGGCATCGGCGGGAGCCGATCGTGCAGGCGCTCCAACTCGTCGATGTACGCCGCCGGCAGGAGGTCTCGCCGCATGGCGAGCACCTGGCCGAACTTGAGGAAGACGACGCCGAGCTCCTCCAGCGCCTCGCGCGCCTGCGCCGGGGACGGCCAGTGCCGCTCGCCGCGGACGGCGCCGATGAAACCGTGGCGCGCGAGCACCCGCAGGATCCGGCCCAGGCGGGGTGCCGAGCGCAGCGTCGCTGTCATGCCAGAGTCTGGCGCGGTGCGCCGCTCCGCCCTCAGCTGCCTAGCCGTCCGTCCTGCGGATGCGCCCGTCACGATCTCCTCCGGTGTCTCGCGGCCTCGCGTCCTGCGCTGGTCCGGCTCGTCCAACCAGAACCGCATCGTCACTCGACGACGGCGCTGGGTCGCACCCGAGTTTATGACAGATAAAAGCAGCCGGCCAGCGGGTGGCAGCCCGCTGGCCGGCAAGGGATTCCCCGACGCTCGGCGTCGCTCAGCGCCAAAGCCGCACCCCGGCCACGAGGGAGAACTCGCGCACCGGCTCGCCCGACGCGTGGGCGAGGTCCGCCGTGCCTCCGAGCCGGCGGGCCCACGAGAAGCCGAGGTAGGGGGCGAACTCACGCCGGATTTCATAGCGCATCCGCATGCCGAGCTCGACGTCGTTGAAGCCGGACCCGACGCCGAACTCCGGCACCTCCTGGAGGGCGACACTCGTCTCGAGGCGCGGCTGGAGCACCAGGCGCTGCGTGAACAGCAGGTCGTACGACGCCTCCAGGCTCGCGGAGACGTCACCGTCCTGGCTGACGAAGAGCGTGGGCTCCACCTCGAACCAGCCCGGCGCCAGTCCCTGGACACCGAGCGCGAGCGAGGTGCGGGTGCTCGTGCTCCCCTCGCCGTAGTGGGTGTCCACCTTCGCGCCGACCTGTCCGTCCCACCAGGGTGTGAGCAGCCGGCCGTAGAGTAGCTGGACCTCCATCTCCCCGCCGCCGTTGCGCGTGCCGTGCTCGCCGTCCGCCTTGGCCCAGAGACGGTTGGAGGCGCCCCCGGCCCAGCCCAGCAGATCGTAGCGCACGGGCCGGCCCACGCCGTCCGGCGCGAATTCCAGCACCTCGGCCAGGACGTAGGTCTCCCGTCCCCAGTCCATCATCTCCAGCAGGTGCTTCAGCCCGATGCCCTGTGCGTCAGCGCGGCCGGGAAGGGTCAGAAGCAGCGACCCGAGCACTACGGCTGCGGAGCGTACGCGACGGACCAACCGTCGGAACAGTTCAGCTCTCATGGTGGTGTTGCTCCGTGGTTCGGGGCTGCCCCGGCTGCGAGACCTCGACCACGCGAAACATTCCCACTTCCATGTGATAGAGGATGTGGCAGTGGAAAGCCCACATCCCCGGCGCATCGGCCGTGATCAGCAGGGAGAGACGCTCGGCAGGCTTCACGTTTACCGTGTGCACGCGCGGGATCAGCTCGCCGTGGCCGTTCTCCAGCTCCATCCACATCCCGTGCAGGTGCATCGGATGGTTCATCATGGTGTCGTTTACCATGGTGAACCGCAGTCGCTCGCCGTACTTGAAACGGATCGGCTCGCTGTCCTTGAACGCGACGCCGTCGATCGACCACATGAAACGCTCCATGTTGCCAGTCAGGTGCAGCTCGATCTCCCGCTCGGGAGCGCGGAAGTCCGGACGCGGCTTCAGCGCGCGCACGTCGGTATACCGGAGCACGCGCCACCCGTCGTCGCCGAGGCCGAGGCCGGGCTCCGAGAGACGGCTTTGCACCATCATCGGCACGGCGGCGTTGCCGGGGCCGTGCCTGTTCGCCTCGTGTTCGAGCATGCCCGGCACCGTGCCGGGGGAACGGAGCCCACTCGTCCGCACGATGCCGGCGATCGCGTACTTCGCTTGGTCGACTGTCTCGGCCTTGGCCATGGCATTCATGTCGTGCCCAGCGTGATCGGTCATCGCGCTGGTGTCGCGTGGGGCGGCCGCGCTCCGCGCCGTGTCCGCCGTCGGCGGCGTCTGCCCCATTCCCGGCATCTGGCTGTGGTCCATGCCTGCCATTTCGTCGTGGTCCATACCCATGTCGGCCATGGTGAGCACGGGGCGCGGGCGGCGGGGCGGTACCTCGGCGCTCATCCCCTCGCGCGGCGCCAGTGTGCCGCGCGCGTAACCGCTGCGGTCCATGGACTCGGCGAACACGGTGTAGGCGCGATCCTCCGTCGGCTCGACGATCACGTCGAACGTCTGCGCGATCTCGATGCGGAACTCGTCCGTCTCCACCGGCTGCACGTACTGGCCGCTCGCCTGAACGAGCGTCATCGGCAGCCCCGGGATGCGCACGTCGAAGTAGGTGGCCGCCGCGGCGTTGACGAAGTGCAGCAGCACGCGCTCGCCCGGACGGAAGAGCCCCGTCCAGTTCGAGACGGGCGCCATCCCGTTCACCAGGTACGTGTAGGTGGCGCCGGTGACGTCGTTGAGGTCCGTCGGGTTCATGCGCATTCCCGCCCACATGAGTCGATCCCGAACAGTGGACCTGAAGCCGCGCTTCGCGACGTCCCCAAAAAAGTCGAAGACTGTGCGCTTCTGGAAGTTGTAGTAGTCCGGCTGCTTCTTGAGCTTCTCCAGCACGCGGTATGGGTTCTCGAACGTCCAGTCCGAGAGCACGACGAAATACTCCCGGTCGAACTGGTACGGGTAGCCATCCTGAGGCTCGATGACGAGCGGCCCGTAGTGACCGAGCTGCTCCTGAAGACCCGAGTGGCTGTGGTACCAATAGGAGCCGTACTGCTTCAGAGGGAATCGGTACTCGAATGTCGAGCCCGCAACGATGCCGGGAAAGCTCACGCCGGGTACGCCATCCATCTCTGGCGGCAGAAGCACACCGTGCCAGTGGATGGAGGTATCCTCCTTCAGCCGATTGGACACACGGAGGATCGTCTCCTGCCCCTCGCGGAGCTGGAGGAGCGGACCCGGGACGGTTCCGTTGATGGTGACCGCCGTCGTGCGACGCCCCGCGATCTCGAACGGCGTCTCGGCGATCGCCAGGTCGTACACGGCGACCCCATCGATCATCCGTGGCTGGAGTGGCTGCGCCGCGCGTCCGTTGGGCGCCGTACGCGCGTAACTGGGCAGCAGCGCCTCGGCGCCGGCGAGCAGCCCGAGGGCACTGGTCGATTGCAGGAATCGGCGGCGCGACAGCGGCGCGCGTGCGGCGGCCTCCAATCGGTCGCTCAGGTGGTCCTTCATGATCTCATCGGTAGGAGAATGTCCACGTGGGAGGGCTCGGCTCCGGATCGGTGGACACACGGGCGTCGAGCACCTAACGCGGCCCGGTTGCGTTGCCACCGCGTCATTCGGCTTCGTCCGGGTGTACTGCACGCAGCATAAAACGTGCACGAATCGTATTCAGCCGTGCCATCGGCAACAAGGCTGGATCTCTGAGAGCGGTTGCTCGGTCGATGCGCCGCCGCAGTCGTCGGCCAGTCTCCCGGTCTACGGTCGGGTCAACGCTCGCGCGACCGCCTCGACCGCCTTCAGCCCGTGCCCGAAGCGCCCCATGGCGTGCCGGTGCGCCTCCAGCTCGCCATACGGCAGGAAGCGCACGGAGAGATCGGCGACGCGGCTGAAGGCCGGCCGGGCGAGCTGCGCGCGGACCTCGTGCTCGCGGTCGTCCGGCGCGACGAGAAAGAGCCCGCGTACCGCATGGTCGGGGACACCGAGCGCGAGGTCCAGCAAGCGCACGATGCCCGAGTAGATCGAGGTCGTGTGCTCGACCTCGAAGGCTGCCGCTACGCGGCCGTCGTCGGCGACTGCAGTATCAGGCCGCTCCAGCCAGAGCACGTCGATGAGCCGGATGGCGTCCGCGCCCGGCGCGCCTGCCACGGCCGGTGGGAGTGTCTCGAGACACCCGTCACTCAGGCGGCCGTCGCCGCACGGTCTGGCCCGATCGTTCGCCGCCACCCACACCTCGTAGCCGAGCGCGTGTCCGAGATCTCGAAGCCACCCCTGCACCTCGGTGTGTGTACGATCACCCTCGCGGGCGATGGCGAGCGCCCTCGCCGACTTCGCCCCTTCGTCGCGAACGCGCGCGAGGTCCGCTTCCCACTTAGCTCGCTCCGCCGCCGCCGCCGCGGCGATGCCGCGCGGCGGCGCGGCGTACCGGCCGCTCCCAACATCGAACAGGAGCCCGGCGATGGCGCCCAGGTCGTTGGATAACAGGTCGCGATGTTGAGCGTTCAGCCGGAGGACGCCCTCGCGCATCGCCAGGTACTCGTCCCAGCGGCCGAGCTTTACCCGGGCGCCGGTGAGGGCGTTGTACCCGTTCACGATCGCCGTGTTGAACGGCGGGACGAGCGTCGGGTGCAGGAAATAGAGCAGGTTCGCCGCGGCGGGGCCCAGCCCCTTGATCGCGCGCTCGTCGAGCCGCCGAATGGCGGTCAGGACCTGCGCCTCCGTGGAGCAACAGGCGCAGGTGTCGAGGAAGCGGCCGAAGGCGCGCTGGTTGTCGGGGTGCTCGTAGATGTCGGGAATGCGCAGCTTCGGCTTCCACAGCCACGCGTGATCGGCCCCCTTGAAGAGCTGCCGCTGCTCAGCCACGGAATGTACGACTGTCTCGAGGGCAGACCCGCGGTAGGCATTGCCGAACGTCCCGATCTCGATCTCCGCCACCACCTCGGTGATGCCCCGGCGGATGGAGCGGAAGTTCTTGAGGCGCTCCTCCCAGAGGAACCATGAGCGGTAGGTGCCGCCCGGATCGTCCCGCCATCGGGCAATGAGCGTACGAAGTGCCGCGTCGGCGGGTGTTGGCTCGTCGTCGCGGGCGACGGTGGAAGACACGGGATGTTCCGGGAACGTGGGGAATCGAAGAGCAGGCAACGACAGGCGTGCGGACTCAATGCACTGCAGGACCACGCTGGAGCATGGCCGCAGCCGGCTAGACCGTTGACTGCCTTGGGCGATGCGCGAGTCTCATCGCCCGCGGCTTCCCGCGCAAGGTGTTGTTCGGGGTGGGCGTAGGTTCATGCCGCCTCCCGGCAGACGCATTTCATGCGGCGCGTACACTCGATGCGTTGTAAAGGCACCATGCTTCGCCCTCCACCTGCGAGGAGACGATCCGCCCTCGAGCCCAGCCGAAGGGTGGCGTCAGCATCGGGCCCCCGCCGCTTTCGCTCCATTCACCTATGACTCGCACCTTCTGCTTGCGTGCCGGCACGAGCCGGAGTCTCGCGTCGGGTTCACGCCGGCGCTCCCGGCGAAGACGGTGACGAATGGCGCCGTGATGAGGCACAATGAGCAGACCGGCAGGATGGTCAGGATGAAGGTGGGCCAGATGGCGGAAACCTCCATGACCCACCAAGAAGCCGCCTGCACCTCCACCCAGACGGCGCTCGCCGCAGGCGTGAATACCAGCCGACTGGCGCATGTCGGGCAGTCGGGGTTATTCTTTAGTCAGCGTAAAATCCGCGCCGCCGGCGCGGCGTCACCGCAGGAACGATCCGAGGCCGCCGCATGGCTCGGAATCGTGCCGCAGGGCGTCTCTCATCGGCCCATGCTGGTATGGACAACGTGCGCCTCCCCTCTCGACTTCTCCGCGGATTGCTGGCCCTCGCGCTCCTGACACCGACTGCCGCGCTGGCGCACGGGAAGCTCAAAAGCTCGGCACCTAGAGCCGGGGCGCCCCTGTCGGCGGTGCCGACGGAACTGCGGCTCACGTTCACCGAGGCGACGGAGCTGGCCTTCACGCGCATCGAGCTCTTTGGCCCAGACAGCCAAGCGGTCGTCCTCGGGCCGGTCGCCTTCGCCGACGGCGACGCCCGCCGCGTGGTCGTCGCCGCGATTCGTGGCGCGCTGCGTGAGGGGAAGTACACCGTAGCCTGGCAGATGGCTGGGGCCGATGGGCACCCCGTGCGTGAACGGTTCACCTTCAGGATCATGCCGGGCGCGAGCGGACTCACCGACTCGTCGGTTGTCGGCGCCGCGACGCCGCTTCCCGGCGAGGCCGCTGGCGGTGTCACGGCGCCGGGGCAGGTCCCGCCACCTGCCGCGCACCACGATCCCGTCACTATGCCGACGGGCAATGGATTCGCCGCGGAGTCGCCGCTCTACGTGGCGATCCGGTGGGTGACCTTCACCGCGCTGCTCGTTGCACTCGGTGCCGTCGCCTTCCACTTCTTCGTGCTGGGCTTCCTCCGGCGTGCCCAGGATCCCGACTCGCCGATGCTCGCGCCGGCGAGCGCGCGCGCGGCTGCGCTCGGGCTGTGGGCGACCGCTCTTCTCGGCGTGGGCGCGCTGCTCCGCTTGTACGCCCAGTCGTTCGCCCTGCAGGGGGCGGAGCGCGCGCTCGATCCCGCGTTGATCGCCACGATGCTGAGCCGGACCGTGTGGGGATGGGGATGGGTGCTTCAAGCAGTGGGCGTCACGATCGCGGTCGCCGGCTTCCTCTCGGCACGCCGTGCACGTCGGTCGGGGTGGGCGGTCGCCCTACTCGGCGTCGTGGCCCTCGCCTTCACGCCCGCTCTCTCCGGCCACGCGGCCGCGGTGCCCACGTTGACGCCACTGGCGGTTCTCGCCGATAGCGCGCATGTGATCGGCGCCGCCGGCTGGCTCGGCAGCCTCCTGTTCGTCGTCGCCGTTGGCATCCCGGCCGCCCGTCAACTTCCGGAGGGCGCGCGCGAACGCGGCGTGGCAGATCTCGTCAACGCCTTCTCTCCGACGGCACTGGTGTTTGCCGGAATCGCGGCCGCGACGGGCGTCTTCTCCGCCTGGCTCCATCTCGATGCCGTGAGCGCGCTCTGGCAGTCGGCGTACGGCCGGACACTGCTGCTCAAGCTGGCTGTCCTCTCGGCCGTGGCAGCGACGGGCGCCTACAACTGGCTACGCGTCAAGCCGACGTTGGGGACCGCGCAGGGTGCTATCCGCATCCGCCGCTCGGCGACGCTCGAGCTGGCGGTCGGCGTGCTGGTCCTCGCCGTGACGGCTGTGCTCGTGGCCACCCCGACGCCGATGGACGCGACGATGGACGCGACGATGGACGCGACGATGGACGCGACGATGGACGCCACGGCGACGACGCAGGCGGCAGGTGAGACGAGGGGCGAGGTTGGGACGGACGCGGTGACGCCGCGGCGGTGAATGGCCTGAGCCATTCACCGCCGCGGCGCGCGTGAGGGCGAAGTCAGCCCGCCACGAAGCGTCACGTCGTCACATCTGGCCCTTCGTAAGCGCGCCGCAGGCGACGATCGTCTTCATGTCCGACGCCGACGCGTGCACGGCCACATAATACGCACCATCGGCCGTCAGCGGCGCGGGAAGGGTCGCCTTCGCCGTGCCCTTGCCGTCGCTTCCGATGGTGACCGGCGGGAACGCGCTCACCTCACCGACGACATCTTGGTCGTTCGTGCACGTACCCTTGTGAATGCGCCACGGCCGCGTGGCTCCGGCCTGATCGCCGGTGAGCGTGAGCTCTGCCGACGTGCCGTGCAGCATGACCATGCCGGCGGGGGACTGGGCGCCGGACGGCGCGGCGAGCATGGCG
Organism: Gemmatimonadetes bacterium SCN 70-22; assembly: GCA_001724275.1. Taxonomy (NCBI): domain Bacteria; kingdom Pseudomonadati; phylum Gemmatimonadota; species Gemmatimonadetes bacterium SCN 70-22. Next base: position 32,833 of record MEDZ01000005.1, on the reverse strand, counting down.
TGTCCGCGCTCCATCTGCTTGGCGGAAGGCGCACCGTGGCTGGCGTGTCCCGCGTGCCCGCCCGCCGAGCCTGTGCTCTGTGCCGAGGCGGTGGCGGTCACGCCGAGGAGGGCGGCGCCGACAATGCCGAGAAGTCGAACGAACATCGAAGTATCCTCGTGGTAGAGAAGTGCCACCGCCGCTGTCGAGCGCGGCAACGATTGGAGAGGGCAGCATGAACGCGTCGCCAGTTCTCCGCGTCATGGGCGATAGTTTATGCAAGCTAAAATGCGAGGCTCTACAGCGGAAGTCGGCGGCGAATGTGCACGACGTCGACCGTTACCCCCCTCCTGGGAGGGGCAGCCGCCTCTCTGCCGGGCGACTCGTGGGGCCGCACCCTGACGTGTCTTGGAGCATTGACAGCGCAGCGCCGGGGGCGTTCTATAGGGCGTAAAGCAATTGGATAGCTGGCGTCAGCGAACCGACAGGCATCGCGATGCCTGTCGTGCCGGTTCACCCCTCCACTCACCGAAGGCACCCGTGCGCAACTCGATTTCCCCGTCCCGCCGCTGGCGGCAGTCGTTGACCACCGCTGTGCTGGCCGGCGTCCTTTTCGCGGCAAGCGCCGTCGCGCTCTCTGCCCACGACTTCTGGATCGTTCCCACCGCATTCGAGGTCGCGACCGACGGCGCGCTGGAGGTGCATGGCCAGACCAGCACCGCGTTCCCGACCAGCCTCTCGGCCGTGGCGCCCGATCGCGTCGCCGAAGCGCGGCTGATCGGCGCGGCCGGCGAGGAGCGCATCGGCGACTTGTCGGTGAGCGGCAAGTCGCTCCGCATCCGGCATCGACCGACGACAGCCGGGCAACGCGTCGTCGCCGTGGGGCTCGTCACCCGCACCTCGCGCGCGGCCTCGGCAGCGCTCAAGCGCTACATCGCGCTCGAGGGCGCTCCGGAGTTGGCCGAGCGCTACGAGCGGGACGGCATCCTGCCCACTACGGACAGCGTGACACAACGGACGACGAAGTATGCGAAGACGCTCGTCGAGGTGGGACGAGGCGGCCCACGCGCCTTCCGGCGCACGGCCGGGCACCCGCTGGAGTTCGTGCCGGTGACCGATCCGGCGACCCTGCACATGGGCGACACGCTCGTCGTGCAGCTCCTCTTCCGCGGCCGGCCGCTGGCGGGCGCGCACCTGCATGCCGGCGCGGCGCCCGCCGAGGGTGACACGACGAAAGCGCGGGATGTGTCGATCGTGACGGGCGACGACGGCGAGGCGCGGCTGCCGATCGACCGGGCCGGCCCGTGGAACGTCCGCACGCTGCACGCCGCCCCTGCCGAGGGTGCGGCGGGTACGTGGGACGTGTTCTTCGCCACCCTCGTCTTCCGCGCCGCCGGCCACTGAGACGCATGGGACGCTTGGGACGACACGGCGGCGGGGGAGTACTCCCCCGCCGCCGTGTCGCGTGCACCTGTCGGAGGAGTGAGGCTGCGCTGGTACAGTACGAGAAGGGAACTCGATCGCGTCATCGATCGTTCCGCGCCAGCTGTCGCCGCTACGTCGCCCCCCCATCTCGAGACCGACACGCGATGTCGACCGCGTTCATGGCAGCCTCCGGCCGGGTAGGGAGGGTGGGACCGGACGTGTATGCAGCGTCTCCGGCATGCGCAACGCCACCAGCCCACCCGACGCCGCAGTGAGCGCCGCGACGACGCCGATGGCGGTGCCCATCCCGAACACGTCGGCGACGACACCAGCGAGGAGTGCACCGACGGCGTAACCCATGTCGCGCCACAGGCGATACACGCCGATCGCCGAGCCGCGCCACGACGGATGCGCGACATCGCCAATGGCGGCGAGCAAGGTCGGGTAGACCATTGCCGTACCGATGCCCAGCGCCACACCACTCGCCGCCCACGGGGCGAAGCCGCGCCAGAGGAGCATTGCGGCGAGCGCGACGCCCTGGAGCAGCATCCCTCCCGCAATCAGCCCCTTCCGTCCCACGCGGTCGGAGAGTGCGCCGGTCCAGAGCTGGGCCACCCCCCACGTGGCGGGATACACGAAGGCGAGCACCCGGATCTGCCGCACCGAGAGTCCGGCGGCGGCAAAGAACAGCGGGAAAAGTCCCCAGGCGAGGCCGTCGTTCAGGTTGTTGACCAGCCCTGTCTGACGGGCGCTGGCGAGTGCCGGGTCTCGCCACGTGCCGCGCGCGAGGAGCTCTCGGAAGGCCGGCGTGGTCGCGGAGACGGCGGCACGCGCTCGCGCCTGGGCGTGTGCTTCCGCGTGCACGTGGGCTGTGGTGTCGCGAACGAGGAGCACGCTGAGGGCGAGCCCCGCCGTGGCGAAGGCGATGCCGAGGTAGAACGGCTCGGGGCGCAGGCCGTAGCGGCTCGCAAGCATCCCCGTGGCGAGCGCCGACAGCGCGACCGCCAGGTAGCCGGCGAACTCGTTGAGCCCCATCGCCAGGCCGCGCTGTTTCGGTCCCACGAGGTCGATCTTCATGATCACCGCCGTGGACCAGGCGAGCCCCTGGTTGATGCCGAGCAGCACGTTGGCCGCGACCACCCATCCCCACGTCGGCGCCCAGATGACCATGAGGGGGACTGGCAGGGCAAAGAGCCACCCAGCCACAAGAACCTGCTTGCGACCGTAGCGGTCGCCGAGCCGGCCGGCGAGGAGATTGGTCAGCGCCTTCACGACGCCGAAGGTGGCGATGAAGGAGAGTGCCGCGCTCTTCGAGGCGAGGGCGAACTCGCGTTCACCGAGCAGGGGAAGGATACTCCGCTCGAGCCCCACCATCGCGCCGACGAAGGCGTTCACGAGCAGCAGGAGGGCGAACTGGCGCCAGTTCTCGCGCAGGCCGAGTGGCGGGTGCGCGGACCGATCCTCGGGCGCTGGCAGGATCGTGCCTCCAGTCGCCCGGAGGGTCACGGCGAGGTTTGCATGGTGTCGGGTCGGGCGTCGTGCGTACTGTCGCTGTGCGTGTGTTGTGCGACCCCCATGTTCACGGCTCGCGTATCCGCGGCGCGCGGCGGGCGCGGCGGGATGTCCTGCAGCATCATCGCGACCAGCGCCCCGGTGTCGGTGACGCGGAAGGCCCGGTTGAAGCGCCGTTCGAAGCCGATGGTGGAGAATGGATTGCCGCTCAGCCCGCGGCCGCAGACGGAGCCGGAGAAGGCGCCCGGGAGGACCTGGACGAAGTCGCTCAGCGTGCGGAGGCGCGCGGCGCTGGCGGCCAGTGCGCGCGCCCCTTCCTCGGTGCTTGCCGCGAGCTCGGTAGGCCCCAGGTCACCCACCATGAGCGTATGCCCCGTGAAGATGAGCCACGGCTCCTCGGCGCGCGCGCGGTCGGTGACGACGGGTGCGAGGTGCTCTGGGGTATGGCCCGGCGCGTGCCAGACCGTCGCCGTCACGTTGCCTAAAGACAGGCTGTCGCGGTCGCGCACTGCGTGGAAGGGATATCTGGCGCCGGCACTCGCGTGCAGGACGTACGGCGCGCCCGACGCCGCGGCCAGCGCGCGGCCCGTGGAGACGTGGTCCGTGTGCAGGTAGTGACGCACGATCATGACGCCCTCCGACGCGAGGCGCGTACGGGTGGAGGAGTTGACGCGCGGGGAGGCTCGGGGCCTACTGCTACCGGATATCCCGCCAGTCGCCACTCAGGGAGCCCCTCGGCGAGCCGGCGCGCGTCGAAGCCGCGCGCGCGCAAGCGTTCGACGGCCTCGATCGCGTAGACACAGTACGGGCCGCGGCAGTATGCGACGACGGGGTGTTCCGGCGGCAAGTCGCCCAGTCGGGATTCGAGCGCGTCGACGGGGAATGAGCTAGCGCCAGCGATGTGCCCCGCCTCGTACTCGAGGGCGGGGCGGACGTCGATGACTGTCACTTCGCCGGCGGCGAGCCGGCGTCGGAGCTCGGCCGCGCTGACCGGTTCGAGCGGGTCGCGTCCGTCGAAGTAGGTATGGGCCAGGTGCTCGACTTCGTGCAGCCGTCGCCGGGCGAGCGATTGGATCTCGCGAACGAGGACGACGACCGCGTCATCGGCGAGGCGGTAGAAGACGAACTGCGCCTCCTTGCGTGTCTCGACCAGGCGGGCGCCCTTGAGGACTGTCAGGTGTGAGCTGGTATTGTTGACGGTAAGCCCAGCCTCGCGCGCGAGTGCCTCGACGGTGCGCTCGCCTTGCGCGAGCAGGTCGAGCAGCTCGACGCGTTTGGGGCTGGCGAGCGCCTTGGCGGTGTCGGCCCAGGCGGCGTAGAGGCGATCCTTGACGCGGCGGTGGTCCACGAGGACTCCAGTATTCCAGTGATTGTCGGAATACTAGAACCAGGGATCGTGCGGCGCAAGCGAGCGGTGGTGGACGAGGCTGCCGATCACGCCGCATGCGCGCCCTGTCGGAGCGCCGCCCTTCGCTTGCCGTTCGCTTGCCCTTCGCTTGCCGTTAGGCCTCCGGACGGTAAGTTGCCGCCGGTCGCCACACAGGTGCGGGAGATCGCATGGTTTCGCATGACGAGCGCTGACGCGCCCCGGTCTCTCGGCACGGTCTTCATCGGCGACGGCGAGATGGCCGCGCGGTGTCGTGCCCTCGACTGGGCCGCCACCCCGCTCGGGCCCGTCGAGCGCTGGTCCTCGAGCTTGCGCACCGCCGTCGGCATCGTGCTCGCCTCGCGGCACCCGATGTTCCTCTGGTGGGGGGCTGACCTGGTCCAGATCTACAACGACGCCTACCGTCCGTCGTTCGGGGAGGGTGGGCGCCACCCGGGGGCGCTGGGAATGCGTGGCGCGGAGTTCTGGACGGACATCTGGCCCATCATCGGCCCGCAGATCGAGGGGGTGATGACGCGCGGGGAGGCGACGTGGCACGAAGACCACCTCGTCCCCATCGTGCGGAATGGGCGCCTGGAGGAGGTGTACTGGACGTACGGCTATAGCCCTGTCTACGACGACGACGGCACCATCGGCGGCACACTCGTCGTCTGCACGGAGACCACCCCACGGATTCAGGCCGAGCGGGAGCGGGAGCCGCTGCTCCGGGCGATGCAGATCGAGCACTCGCATCTGGAGGCGGTCTTCCGCCAATCGCCATCGTTTCTCGCCGTCCTCCGCGGCCCCGACAACGTGTTCGAGCTCGTGAACGGCGCGTACGAGCAGATCATCGGGCACGGGCGCGAGGTGGTGGGAAAGCCGCTGCTCGACGCGCTCCCGGAGACCCGCGGGCAGGGGTTCGACGACTACCTGGGGCACGTCCGCCGCACGGGCGAGTCGTTGGTGTTTCGGGACTTGCCCGTGTTGCTCCATCGCCAGAAAGGGGCGCCGCTCGAGGAGCGCTTCCTCGACGTGACGTACCTGCCACTCGTGGAGGCGGACGGCAGCGATCTCGCCGTGATCGCCCACGGCACCGACGTGACCGAGCAGGTGGAGGCCCGTCGGGCGGCGGAACGCGCGCTCGCGGAGGTGCGCGCGAGCGAGGCGAAATTCCGCGCCCTCGTGGACGCCATCCCCACCCTCGCATGGATGGCTCAGCCAGACGGCTACATCGACTGGTACAACGCGCGCTGGTACGAGTACACGGGCACCACGGCGAGCGAGATGGAGGGGTGGGGGTGGCAGTCGGTGCACGATCCGGAGACGCTGCCGTCGGTGCTGGCGCGATGGCGGGCCTCGATCGGAACGGGTGAGCCGTTCGAGATGACCTTTCCGCTGCGCGGGGCGGACGGAGAGTTTCGCCCCTTCCTCACCCGGATCGTGCCGGCACGCGACGCCGAGGGACACGTGGTCCGGTGGTTCGGCATCAATACGAACATCGAGCCCGAGCGGCGACTGCGCCACGCGGCGGAGGAGGCCAATCGGGCAAAGAGCGAGTTCCTCGCAGTAATGAGTCACGAGCTGCGCACCCCCCTCAACGCGATCGACGGTTACGCCGAGTTGCTGGAGCTGGGAATCCGCGGGCCGTTGACTGATGCCCAACGCGAGGACATCGGACGGATCCGGAGGAGCGAGCGCCACCTGCTGGGGCTCATCGACGGTGTCCTGAGCTTCGCGCGCATCGAGGCTGGCGCCGAGCGGTACCACCTGGAAGACGTGTCGATCGATGAGATCCTGATCACGAGCGAGTCGCTCACTGCGCCTCAGGTCCGCCAGAAGGGGCTGACGCTGGAGCGCATGTCCGGCGACCCGGCGCTCCGGGTCCGTGCCGACCGTGAGAAGATGCAGCAGATCCTGCTCAACCTGCTCTCGAACGCCATCAAGTTCACGGCGCCCGGCGGACGCCTCGAACTGCGGTACGTGGCGCAACGGGACGTGGCGCAGCCGGTCGTTCGCATCACGGTGACCGACACGGGGGTCGGCATCGACAGCAAACATTGGGCACGCATCTTCGATCCCTTCGTGCAAGTATCGGCGCCGCTCACGCGCGCTCACGAGGGCACCGGCCTCGGGCTCGCCATCAGCCGGGACCTGGCGCGCGGCATGGGGGGCGACCTGACCGTCGAGAGTACACCGGGCGTCGGGAGCACGTTCGAGCTGCGCCTCCCTCTCGCGACGAGGGTGGCGCGTTAGGATGCAGTGGGCGGCGGAGGGCAGTTGGCGCGGTTCAGCTTGATTGCCTACCCGCGAACTCGTAGCTTCTGCCCACCAACTTGGGAGAGACGGCGATGAAGAGCGACGTTTGTTGCTGCGAGAATCCTTCCTGCTGCTGCGCATGCGGCTGCGACGCGGGCCCTTGCTGCGGGCAGTGTTGTTGCGACTGAGCGTCGCCAGCGGGCGATGATGGCCTCGAGACGGGGATCGCCGCCCGGTACGCGTCGAATGCGACGTGGCGCGCCGCCAAATACGCGGCCATGCGCAAACGAGTGGTTATTCCTATACATTGGAACGTGCGCCAAACCCCCCTCTTTCGCCTGATCGCGTTCGCCATCGCCCTCATGGGGGGCTTTTCGGGTCCCGTGCTGGCATTGTCGCACGGGCAGGTGCACGAGCACCTGGCGCAACGACACGGGAGTGGCCGCACGGCCGAGCACGCGAAGCATCACGACGCTCCGGCTCGAGACGTCCCGGCGCATCACGTGGCTGCAGCGAATGCACCGAATGACGATCACGCACATGGGCACCTCCGCCTCGACGCCGTTCCGAGAGCCCAGGAGCTGATCCGACTCGCCACGGCGCCGAGCGTCGCGGCCATGGTCGCGGCCCCGGTCACGATTCACGACCCGCTCCATGCGGTGCGCGCACCAGCCCGCACCGACCGCGTGCTCCTCGCGCGCCCCGATCCGGAGCAAGGCCCGCCACCCACCCTGCGGGCCCCACCCACCCTCTGACCGACCCCTCGCACGTCACCGAGCCCCCGCCCCAGCGGGCGAGCCACTGACGTCTCGAGGTGTCCTGCGTTCGCCGTCCTCCACGTCGCGCCCCGACGCGGACGTCTCCGAATCGCGCGCATCCGGGCGCGGCTTCCCTGCCGCGTCGATAGGAGCGTCGAGCGACACGCCAGCTCAGGTCAGCCTTGTCCACCTCCTGCTTCATGCGCCGAATGCGACAGCTCGGCGTGTTTCGACCAGCCCTCACGATCTTCGCGAGCGGCTCTGCCCTCCTGCTGCCCCCACGCAGTGCCGATGGGCAGCTCACCTTGAATGCCGCCCTGACGGCCGCGCGCCGCGCCAGTCCCGAGTTGCGTGCGGCCCGTGAGGCGGTGAACGCCGCGGCGGATCGCGAACGCCAGGCCGGCGCGTTTCTCAATCCCACGCTCGCGTACAGTCGCGAACAAACCTCCCGAGCAGGCCAGACCAATGCGCAGGACATCGCGCAGTTCGAGCAGCCGCTCGAGGTCGGCGGGCAGCGCGCAGCGCGACGCGAAGCGGCGCGGTTGCGACGCGAGGGGGCCGAGGCACGACTCGCCGCAACGATGGGGCAACTCGATTTCGACGTGGCCCGCGCCTTCGCCTTTGCAGTGGCCGCCGATCAACGGGTGCGCCTCGCCGAGCGGACGGCGAGCGCGTTCACGGAGGCACAGCGCGTCAGCGAGCAGCGGCTCACCGCGGGTGACGTCTCCGGCTACTCGGCGCGGCGGCTTCGGCTCGAAGCCGCGCGTTTCGCGGCGGTCCGAGCGGGTGCGGCGCTGGAGCGTCGCTCGACACGCACCGCGCTCTCGACGCTCATGGGTTTGCCGACCGCGGCGGGCGACTCGCTCGCACTTCCAGACGAGCTGCCGGCGACCGCCACTGCGCTCGCGGCGCTCTCCCTCGACTCGCTGCTGCAACGCGCGGAACGCGAGCGCGCGGACGTGCGTGCCGTTGCACTCGATGCCGCAGTCGCGTCGGCGGAGGCCCGCCTGGCGGCGCGCGAACGGATTCCAACGCCGACGTTGTCCGCCGGTTACAAGGGTGAGCGTCTGGCCGATCCGTCGCTGGGCTCGCTCACCGGCTTCCGCGGCATCATCGCTGGGGTGTCGATTCCCCTCCCGGTCTTCGACCGGCGCGCCAGCGCCGTCGCGGCGGCGGAATCCGACGCGCGCCGCGTCGCCGCCGAAGTCGATGTCGCGCGGCGGCGCGTGGGTCGCGAGGTGACCGACGCCCTGGACGCCCTGCGGGCCGCCGAGGCACAGCGCGCGGCGCTCGCCCCGCACCTCGGGGCAGACGCCCGCATCGCCGTGCAGGCGGTGCAGGCGTCCTACGTCGAAGGAGAGATCACCCTCCTCGAGTGGCTTGACGCCGTCCGCGCCTATCAGGACGCAGAGTCCACCTACCTCACCCTGCAGGCAGAAGTCGCCATCCGACAGGCTGCGCTCGCGCGCGCCGTCGGCACGGCGCTGTTCCCCTCTGACTCGCCTGACCAATGATCACGATGCCTGTAACCTTTCGCGCGCCACGCGCGCCACGCGCGGCGCTGCTCGGCGCGACCCTGTTGGCGTTAGGCGCCTGTGGCCGCGGTGGCGCCGGCGACGGCGCGAGCGCCGCCCCCGAAGCGCCCGAACCCGCGGGAGGCGCCATCACCCTCTGGACCGACTCGACGGAGCTCTTCATGGAGCATCCGGCGCTGATCGTCGGCGCGCCGGACAAGTTCGCGGTGCACCTGACGGACCTCACCGACTTCGCGCCACTCCGCTCCGGGCGCATCACGCTCACCTTCCGTGCACGGGACGGGGGAGCACCGGTGGTGGTCGTGCAGGAGACGCCTCGGGCGCCGGGGATCTACGGCCCGGCGCCCACTTTCGAGCGCCCGGGAACGTACGACCTCACGATTCTCGTCGACTCGCCGCAGGCGAAGGACAGCATCACCGTGCCGGGCCTGCCGGTGTATGCCAGCGTGGCCGAGGCGCCGCTGGTGGACGCCGGGGGAGAGCGCGCGATCTCCTTCCTCAAGGAGCAGCAGTGGAAGACGCCGGGCTTCACCACCGCCTTCGCCGCCGAAGGCGAGGTGGCAGCGACCTTCGAGGCGTCGGGGGTGATCGAGCCGCAGGCAGGGCGTTGGGCGCAGGTGAGTGCCCCGGTGGCCGGACTGGTGGATGCTTCCGGGATCGCCAGGTCGCCGGTGCCCGGGGAGCGGGTGGGACGCGGACAGGTGCTCGCCGTCCTGGCGCCGTCGTTAGGCGATGGGGGCGGGGCGCTGGTGGCCGAGGCACGCGCGCGGCTGCGCGAGGCCCAGGATGAGTACGACCGCGCCCAGCGACTCGTGGCCGTCGAGGCGGTGCCGCAACGGCGCGTGCGCGCGGCCGAGATCCGGCTCACCGCGGCCAAGGAGGCGCTCGCCGGCTACGGCACCGACGCCGGCGGCCGCGTGACGGTGCGCTCGCCCGTGGGCGGCGTCGTCGCCGAGCGACGCATAACCCCCGGGAGCCGCGTGGAGGCGGGGGCCCCGCTATTCACGATCGTCGACGCGTCGGTGGTGTGGCTGCGAGTGAATGTGCCCGCGGCGCAGGCGCCGAACGTCTCGCGGAGCTCCGGAGTGGAGTTCCTGGTCGAGGGATCGCCCCGCGCCTATTCGGCGCGGCGCGTCGTCTCGGTGGGAAGTATCATCGACTCGCTCTCGCGCACCGTCCCCGTCCTGTTCGAGGTGGCCAACCCCGACGGGTCGTTGAAGGTCGGGGCGAATGCACGGGTCGCCGTACGCACGGGTCAGCGCGAACGCGGCGTGACGATTCCCGCGTCGGCGGTGCTCGACGAGGATGGTCGTGCCATTGCCTACATACAGCCCGACGGCGAATCGTTCGTGAAGCGAGAGCTCACCATCGCCGGGCGGGAGGGCGATCGTGTACTCCTTCGCACGGGGATCGCGGTGGGGGAGCGGGTGGTGACCGGTGCCGCCTATCAGATTCGGCTGGCCTCGCTCTCCACGAGCGTGCCGGCGCAGGGCCACGAGCACTAGAGCGGGAGAGCGAATGCTGAACAACCTCATTGCCCTCTCGCTCCGCAACCGCGTCGTCGTCCTCGCCATCGCGGGGGTGATGCTCGTCGGCGGCGCGTGGACCGCGTGGCGCATGCCCGTGGACGTCTTCCCCGACCTCACCGCGCCCACGGTCACGGTCCTGACCGAAGCGCACGGGATGGCGCCGGAAGAAGTCGAGGCGCTCGTCTCCTTCCCCATCGAAACCGCCGTCAACGGCGCCACCGGCGTGCGCCGCGTGCGTTCGTCGACGGCACAGGGTATCTCGGTCGTCTGGGTGGAATTCGACTGGGGGACCGACATCTTCCGCGCGCGACAGATCGTCGCCGAGAAGTTGCAGGTGGTGACCGCTGCGCTGCCGGACGGGATCTCCGCGCCCGTGCTCGCCCCGGTGTCGAGCGTGATGGGCGAGATCCTGATGATCGGCCTGACCGGGGCTGCACCGGCGACCGACAGCTCGGCCCGCGAGCTGCGCACCATCGCCGATTGGACCATCCGTCGCCGGTTGCTCGCCGTTCCCGGTGTGGCGCAGGTGATCCCCATCGGGGGAGGGGTGAAGCAGTACCAGGTGCTCGCCGACCCGGCGCGCATGCTCAGCGCCGGTGTCACGCTCGATGAAGTGGTGCGCGCCGCGCGCGGCTCGAACGCCAACGCCTCGGGCGGCGTGTACATGGACAAGGGCCAGGAGTACGTGATTCGCGGGATCGGGCGGGTGCAGTCGGTCGACGAGATCGCGCGGACGGTGGTCGCGGTGCGCGGCAGCGTCCCGGTCCTCCTGTCGCAGGTGGCCGACGTGCGCGTGGGAACGGCGCCCAAGTTTGGCGACGGCTCGGTCGACGCGGCCCCCGGCGTGGTGCTCGCGGTGCAGAAACAACCCGGTGCCAACACGCTGGAGCTCACGGGACGCATCGAGCGCGAGCTGGCCGCGATACAGCCAACGCTCCCCAAGGGAGTCACGATTCACTCCGATCTCTTCCGTCAGGCGGACTTCATCCGAGTCGCCGTCGACAACGTGGTCAAGGCGCTGCGCGACGGCGCGGTGCTGGTCGTCGTCGTCCTCTTCCTCTTCCTCTGGAACTTCCGGGCAACGGCGATCTCGGTGGTGGCGATTCCACTGTCGCTGGTGGTGGCGATCTTCGCCATGAAGCTCCTCGGGATCACGGTGAACACGATGACGCTGGGCGGCATGGCGATCGCCATCGGGGCGCTGGTCGACGACGCCATCATCGACGTCGAGAACGTCTTCCGGAGGCTCAAGGAGAACCATCACCGGCCGGACGGCGAGCGTCGCAGCGCGCTGCGCGTCGTCTTCGACGCGTCGAAGGAGATAAGGGCCAGCATCGTGAATGCGACCATGATCATCATCGTCGTCTTTCTCCCGCTCTTCTTCCTGGGTGGTGTGGAGGGACGGCTCCTTCGTCCCCTGGGCTTCGCCTACGTCGTCTCCATCCTCGCCTCGCTCCTCGTCGCCGTCACGGTCACCCCGGTCCTGTGCGCCTACCTCCTGCCGAACTCCGGCGCGGTGCAGCGCGAGCACGAGAGCCGGCTCGTCACCTGGCTCAAGGCGCGGTATGACCGGGTGCTCCAGCCGGTGTTGGCGCATCCCAAACGTGTCCTTGCCTTCGCCGCCCTCGCCCTCGCCGCGACGTTAGGCACCCTCCCGCTCCTCGGCTCCGCCTTTCTCCCCGAGTTCAACGAAGGGGCGCTGACCGTCTCGGTCGTCACGGTCCCGGGGACGTCACTCGAGGAATCCAACGGTATCGGGCGCCGCGTCGAGGGGATCCTCAAGGCGAACGCCGCCGTGCTCAACACCGACCGCCGTCAGGGACGAGCGGAGCTCGACGAACACGCGCAGGGGGTCAATGCCGCCGAGATCGACGTGACGTTGAAGGACGGCATCGACAAGGAGGCGGTCTTCGAGGAGCTGCGCAGCGCATTCTCGGCGATACCGGGAACGAGCGTGACCGTTGGCCAGCCAATCGGCCACCGCATCGACCACATGCTCTCGGGGACGCGGGCCAACATCGCCGTGAAGATCTTCGGTCCCGACCTGTATCAGCTCCGCCAGGTGGGGGCGAGCGTGCGCGACGTGATGCAGGGAGTGCCGGGCGTGGCAGACCTGCAGCTCGAGCAGCAGATGGACGTCCCCCAGCTCCGCATCCGCGCCGATCGCACGGCGCTCGCCCGCTACGGGATGAGCGTAGGGCAGCTCGCCCAGGGGATCGACGTGGCGCTCAACGGTGAGGTGGTGTCGCAGGTGCTGGAACAGGGGCGGAGCGTCGACCTGGTCGTGCGATTCCCCGAGACGCTACGCGCCAACGCCGAGGCCATCGCCGCGGTCCCCTTCGACACTCCCACCGGACAGCGCGTCCCGCTCTCGCAACTCGCAACGGTCACCGTCGACCGCGGGCCGAATACCATCTCGCGCGAGAACGTGCAACGCAAAATCGTGGTGCAGGCCAACGTGGCCGGGCGCGACCTGGGGAGCACCGTCGAGGAGATCCGGCGCACAGTGAGCGAGCAGGTATCGCTTCCGCCCGGCTACTTCGTGGAATATGGCGGCCAGTTCGAGGCGCAAGCCGAGGCCACGCGCACGCTCGGCGCCCTGTCGCTCCTCGCCATCGCCGCGATCTTCATCATCCTCTTCATGGAGTTCCGCTCGGCGCGCACCGCCACGCTCGTCATGGCCAACCTCCCGTTGGCGCTCATCGGCGGGGTTGTCGCCGTCCTGATCACCGGGCGCGTCGTGAGCATCGCGTCGCTGGTGGGCTTCGTGACACTCTTCGGCATCGCCACCCGCAACGGGATCCTCCTCGTGTCACACTACCGGCAGCTCCTGGCAGAAGGAGTCCCGTTCCGCGAGGCGGTAGTGCGGGGCTCGCTCGAGCGCCTGTCGCCGATCCTGATGACCGCGCTCACGGCGGGGCTCGCACTCATCCCGCTGGCGTTAGGCGGCGGGGAGCCCGGCAACGAGCTGCAGACGCCGATGGCCATCGTGATCCTGGGCGGACTCCTGTCGGCGACCGCCTTGAACATGCTCGTGGTCCCCGCGCTGTACTGGCTGTATGGCGAACGCGCGGTGGCGCCGGCCACGTCGTTCGAGCTCACACCCCGTGGCGAGATCGGCGGCCTGACCCCCGCACTCGCCACCTCCATGCCATCCTCCCGTTCATGAGACCATTACTTGCGCGGCTGCTGGCCTTTGCCATCCCCTTGCTCCTGCTCCCCAGTGCGGCGCTGGCGCACGGCGTGGCGGCGGGCGACAAGGGGTACCTGCAGGAGATGTCCGGCGTGCTCCTCATCCCGTTCGCCTATCTTGGCGCCAAGCACATGATCACGGGTTACGATCACCTGCTCTTCCTGCTTGGGGTGATCTTCTTCCTGTACCGGCTCAAGGACGTGGCGCTCTACGTCACGCTCTTCGCGGTCGGCCACTCGGTCACCCTGCTGGCCGGCGTGCTGACGGGAGTGGGCGTCAACGCCCACGTGATCGACGCCATCATCGGGCTCTCGGTGGTCTACAAGGCGCTGGACAATCTCCGGGCCTTCGAGCGGTGGTTCGGGCGCAGCCCGAACCCGCGCGTCGCGACGCTGGTCTTCGGGCTCTTCCACGGATTGGGGTTGGCGACCAAGATCCTCGACTTCCAAGTCTCGCCCGAGGGACTCGTTCCGAACCTCGTGGCCTTCAACGTCGGCGTGGAGCTGGGGCAGATTCTCGCGCTGAGCACGATCCTCATCGCGATGTCGTACTGGCGTCGCCTTCCCAGCTTTGATCGCCGCGCGTGGTCGGCAAACGTCGCCATCATGTCCGCCGGTTTCGTGCTGATGGGTTACCAGCTCGTCGGCTACTTCGTCACGCGTTCCTTCGGAGGCTGAGCTCGTGTCTGCTCCCGTCCCCACATCCCGGCCGTCGCCGGAGCTGCCGTCCTCGCGCGCCCTGGTCCGCTCAACCCTCATCGCACTGGCCGTGGCCGGAGCGTTGCTGCTGACGGCCGTACTTCCGGCGGAGTATGGCATCGACCCCACCGGCGCCGGGCGCGTGCTGGGCCTCACGCAGATGGGCGAGATCAAGGTACGCCTGGCGCGCGAAGCGGCCGAAGACGCAGCCGCTGACGCGGCGGCGCTCGACGCGGCCGAGGCCGAAGCGACCGGGGTTCCGGATAGCGTGCCCCAACAGTAGACGCCGCGGTGGCCACGATGCCTCGCTCTCCCGCAGGTACTGGTCCCCTGTTTGTCCCCCATCCCCATACTGGAGAGTAGCCCAATGCCCGTTCCACAGTCGTCGTCGCGCGCTCGTCGCGTCGCTCCTGCCGCCGCTGCCGTCGCCCTGCTGCTCGCCTCGGCGACGATCGCCGCCGCGCACGACATGTTCGTGAAGCCCACGCGTTTCTTTGCTCCCGAGAACGCCGAGGTGCGCGTCAGGCTCCTCAACGGCACCTTCTCCAAGAGCGAGAACTCGATCGCCCGAAATCGGCTTGCCGACGCGAGCGTGCTCACCCCGCGTGGTCGCATCAAGCTCGACACGGCCGAATGGGGAGTGAAGGGGGACACGAGCACCTTTCACATCCACACCCGCGCCGCGGGCACCTACGTCATCGGCGTCTCCACCAAGGCGGCCCAGATCGATCTCTCGGCGGACGACTTCAACCTCTACCTGAAGGACGACGGTATTCCCGACGTGCTGGAGGCGCGGACCAAGGCCGGGGAGCTGAACAAGCCGGCCAAGGAGCGGTACCACAAGCACGTGAAGGCGCTCGTGCAGGTCGGGAGTGCACGGAGCGAGCTGTATGCCACGCCGATGGGCTACCCGGCAGAGCTCATCCCCACGGTGAACCCCTACACCCTCCAGAAAGGGGCGACCCTGCGGGTGAAGACGCTGGTCGATGGCAAGCCGGCCGCGAACCAGTACGTCCTCTACGGCGGCGAGCTTGCGAACGGTGCCGGTGGGATCGAGCAGAAGAGCACGCGCTCGGACGCGCAAGGCATCGCGAACATTCCGCTCGCGGCGGCGGGCGTGTGGTACGTCAAGTTCATCAACATGACCAAGGTCGCGAAGGATTCGGTGGACTACGAGTCGAAGTGGGCGACGCTGACGTTCGAAGTGCGGTAGCGTGGAGTCGCAGAGTGGGACGTCCATCCAACGCACACATGCGCGCGTAGCTTCTGCGCATGCAGCTACTCGACGGCTTCCCCCTCGAGCCCGGCTGCAGCTACGGCGCGGCGTACTGCACGTCGGCGGAAACGCTCAGGACTCGCGCATCTCCGGCTCAGCCTCGCTTCGCGTCTCCGTTCGCGTACTCTCCGTGTGACACCATGGGCCGCACAGTCGACGGTCCGCGGCCTCAGCGTGTGTGAGCACGCTCCCCGCGCAGGTCGACTGAGCGAGCCGTGGCGTCGCGCATTCGGCGTTCGTGTGTCGTCGCCCCAGAGTGCCTAGCCGTGCCGCAGCGTCACTCCGATGCGTGAACTGACGTGTCTGTCGTTCGCCCCCGACTCGCCGCCCGCAGCTCCGCGCGCGCGTCGAGCACGATGGCCCACGCCGACTGCAGGAACAGTGCAGCAATCGCGACGGCCACAACGAGGTCAGGCCAGGGCGACCCCGTCCAGGCAACCAACCCAGCAGCCACCACCACAGCCAGGTTGCCTAACGCGTCGTTCCGGGAGAAGAGCCAGATCGCCCGGACATTCGCGTCGCCCGTCCGGTGCGGAAGCAGGACGGCGGCGGCCGCGAGGTTGACCAGAAGCGCCCCGCCGGCGAAGACACCCATGAGCTCGGCCTCGGGTTGCTGCTGCACGATCATCCCATAGGCCGTGGAGGCGAGGACACCGACGCCGAGCGCCGCCAGAAAGAGCCCCTGGAGCAACGCCGTACGAGCACGCGCCTTCAGCGACCACCGAAGCGCGAGCAATCCGAGGAACGAGATCACTCCGTCGCCCACGAAATCGAGCGCGTCGGCTCGCAGGGATTGGGAGCCCGAGAGAAAACCTCCGACCGCCTCGACGACACCGTATCCGGCGTTCAGGAGTACCACGATCCAGAGCGCGCGCCGATAACCGGGCGACACGCCACCACGGGTCGACGCAACGTCGTCTGAGGCGGAGGACTCCCCCACGGATGCCCCCTCAGCGAGCCGCTCCAGACGGTAGCCGAGGTCGAACACCACACGCTCGACGTGCTCCTGCGCCTCAGGCTCGGACACCGTCGCCGTCATGCGGTGCGTGGCGACCGACACCTTCACCTCGGCGACACCGGAAACGCGCCGCGCCGCCGCTTCGATCTCGGCGGCGTCGTGCGCGCAGTCCATCCCGGTCACACGATACTGCACGACGGACGTGCGGTCTCGGGTCATGCGGACGACGAGAAGGATTCCTCGTCGAGCCCGGGAGAGGCCTGCGCCTCGAAGAGGTGCGCGAGCATGCGTTGCACCGTGGGATCGGTAAGCCGGTAGTAGGCTACCCTGCGATGTTTCCGAAATGCGACGATGCCGGCGAGCCGCAAGCTGCGCAGGGCGTGCGAGACCGCACTCTCCGACACGGTCGGGCCCGGCGCGGAGGCGACGAGGAGCGTCAGGTCGCACACGCAGAGCTCCTCGGTACATGCCAAGGCCGCCAGCAGACGAAGGCGCGTCGGATCGCCCAGCAGTCGAAGTCGGTGCGACGCGCGCTCCACGGAAGTCGACGTCGGCAAGTCTGCGCGAACGCGGGCCACGGCGGCGGGGTCAATGCACCGGACCTCGCACATGTCGGTGGGGGCGCCGCCAGTTACCCTGATCCGCCGCGCGGGTTGTGGAGCGACCGGGCGACGGCGGGGAGCGGGGGGTGCGTCTTCGGGCGGACGCACGATGGGCACGGGATCGGATTGCGGCATTGCACCAACCGGGGTTAGGTTACGTTGTCATCTGAGCGATTGCTCAGGTATGGTAGAGTGTCGCCGCGGGACTTGCAACGTCGGGCGTCGCCGAAGCACGTGCCTTTCGATGGTCGACGAGTCTTGCCTTCGCGAGCGATCAAGTGCTACCTATCCGCAGCGTGGTGCGAGGGAGTCGCACCCTAACCTTTCGCGGTCGGACTGTGACGCTTCGTCGGTGCACCGCACTCGTCCTGATATGGTGTTTCGCGCTTTTCTCGGGCGAGGCGCTGTTGGCCGACGTGCACGACGGCGATGCCACAGCGACTGAGCTGCAGGTCGTCAGTGGGGCCCACGTTGGTACCCACGTGAGCGCAGCTATCGCTTTGCGAATGCAGACGACAGGGCAAACGACCGCCCAGGGTAGCGGCGACGACTCCCCGCCACCGAGTGAGCGAGCGCCCCAGCAGCCGGTCCATACGCAGCATGCCTGTCACTGCGTGCACGCGCACAGCGGCATGGATTCGAGTGCACGAGCCGTGAGTGCGCCCCCGTCCCCCCGGACGAACACCCCCGTGCCTCGTGCCGTGCTGATGCCGCCGAGCCGCGGTCCGGAACCTCAGCTGCGTCCCCCGATCGCCTGAGCCGATCGCGCTTCACGAGCGTGCTCGCGTGACGTCCCCGCCAGCCTCGTGAAGATCGCCGGACACCGCCCACCAGTCGGCGCTCCGAGCTACGCGCATTTCACTCAACGTTCGCGTCCGCCACCATCGCCGCGTTCCGGAGTTACGGGCTTCTCGAATCCCGTATTCGGCTACCATCCCGCTGATAGCGAGATCGGATTGCCTTCCGGGCGCGGATCGGACGCACTCGATCACTTCGGGAGAGCTCAGCTCGTGCCCCTCAATCCATTTCGTGCACGTCGGCGAGACGCGCGGTCTTCACCTCTCGGTGACAGGAACCGCCCTGCTGCTGGCGACAACCTCAAGCTGCACAGTGTTCGTCGTGCCCTTGCCCTCGCGACGACGCTCATGGGCATCGGAATGCCCGACTCTTTGGAGGCGCAGATACCCGGGCAACGCCGAGCCGAGGGCTCGGCCAGCGACTCGGTCGTCCTGAGTATTGGCGACGTACAGCGGCTGACACTGGCGCGAAATCCCTCCTTCCTGGCTGACCGCCAGGAGAGCGCCATCGCACGCGGCGGGCTGCGCCAGGCCGGACTCCTCCGCTTCAATCCCGAGCTTTCGGTGGCCTCGCCAGGCACCGGGTCGACCAGCCTTCGCAACCCGGTGGAACTGACCGTGTTGCAGGAGATCGAGCTCGCGGGGCAACGCGGCCTTCGGCGTGATGCGGCGCAGGCGGGCGTGACACGCGCGGAAGCCGGGGTGGCGAACAGCGCGCGCCTAGGCGTGGCCGACGTCTCGCGCACCTTTTATCGCGCGCTCGCGACGGAGCGGCGTCTCGCGGTCACGCGTGACGGTCTCGCCCTGACCACGCGCCTCATGGACGCGGTGCGAACGCAGCTCGGCGAAGGGGAGATAAGCGTGTTGGAGGGAACACTCGCCGAGATCGAATTCGGCCGGGCGAAGGCACGTGTGCTCGAAGCGGAGCGTCTCGCGTCCGGCAGTCTCCTCGAGCTCAAGCGACTGGTAGGGATCGACGCGACCACCCTCGTGCGTCTGGAGGACCCGCTCGCGCCGCCGCCCGTTTTCCTCGCCGGTCTCCCCTCCGACTCGCTTTCGGCGGTCGCGGCGCGCGCCGACACGGTTGCGGCGGCCGCATCCGGCTCACAGCCGTCGGGTCAGCTCCCCGATCCTGCGGCCCTCGATGCTGACTCACTGATGCACCTCGCACTGTCGCAGCGTCCCGATCTCGCTGCATCCACCGTCGCCGTGCAAGAGCTCGAGACACTCACCGCTCTCGCGCGACGCGAGACGCTGCCGAACCTACGCGTGGGCGCACTGGCCGAGCGGGTCCCCAACGAGGGTGGCCTGCGCCTCGGCCCCGCCATCGGCGTCTCGCTCCCCTTCTGGAATCGCAATCAGGGTGTCATCGCCCAGCGGCGTGCCCAGCTGCAACAGAGTGTGCTGGAGCGACGGGCCGCCGAGGCCCGGGTGCGCACCGACGTCGAAATCGCCCTTCGCGCTTACCGCGCCGCCACGCAGGAGGCGGCGACCTACGAGTCGACGGTTCGCCAACCAGCACGCGTCAACAGCGTACTGCTCGAGACGGCGTTCCGCGCCGGAAAGATCGCGCTGCCTACCCTCCTCCTCCTACGCAACCAACTCGTGGAAGCGGAGCTCGGCTATTGGGATGCCTGGCTCGCACGTCAGGACGCACTGGTGCAACTCGACGCCGCGACTGGACTACTCGCGCGTGAGAGACTGCGCGCCTCCGACGCCACTTCTCCATCCTCCCCCAGGACCTCACGATGAGTTCCCTGATCAATACGCATGGTGCAGGCAGGCCTCCCCTTGCGAGAAGAACCTGGCGCCACGCACGAACGCTGTCGTGGCTCACCGGCCTCCTTTCAGCGATCGCCATAGCCTCTTGCGGCGGAGGGGCACCCGAATCCGCCGTCGACAGCGGCGACTCAAGCCCCAGTGGCGACAGCGCCAAGGAGAGCCGGGCCGGCGGACCGGACGAGGATGTCGTAACGCTCGACAGCACAGCGCTTCGACTGGGCGGGATCGCCATCGACACGGTCGCGACGATCACGACGAGCGGACTGCCCGTGACCGGCACCATCACCTACGACGCCAACCGCGTGAGCCACGTCGGCTCTCGGACGGAGGGACGCATCACCGGGCTTCGCGCCGAGCTCGGCGCGCGTGTGCGGCGTGGACAGCTGCTCGCGCTACTCGAGAGTCCGGACGTCGGCCAGATCCGGGCCGACGAGCGCGAGGCGGAGGAGCTGGTGAAGATCGCGGAAGAGAACTTCGCGCGCGAGCAGCGTCTGGCCATCCAAGGCATTTCGAGCCGAAAGGAGCTGCTCGACGCGGAGGCGGAGTTGCGCCGCATGCAGGCGTCCTTGCGCAGCGCACGAACGCGTCTGCAGGTGCTTGGGGCGGGGCACGGGACGGGCGGGCAATTCGGCATCTCGGCCCCCTTTGCGGGCGTGATCGTGGCCCGGGACGCGAGCGTGGGTGAGATGGCGAGTCCGGCAGACACCCTCTTCACGGTCGCCGACCTGTCACGCGTGTGGATCGAGCTGGACATCTTCGAGCGTGACCTGACGCGCATTCGGGAAGGCCAGTCGGTCGCCGTGCGGACGGCCGCGTACCCGGACCGCACGTTTGAGGGCCGAATCGTCTACGTCGGATCCGTGCTGGATGCGACGCGCCGCACGGTGCGCGCGCGCGTCGAGATTCCGAATACCGACGGCGCCCTCAAGCCGGGAATGTTCGCCAATGCGAGCATTCAGGTGGGGGCGGGCGGTCCAATCGTCGTCGTCGTTCCGCGAGAGGCGGTGCAGGAGGTCGAGGGACGGCAGGTCGTCTTCGTGCCGGGCACGAACGCGGGCGAGTTCCGAACCCAGGACGTGGAGGTCGGCGAGTCGATCGACGGTGGGCGTGTGACCATTCGCAGCGGTCTGCGGCTCGGCAGCCGCATCGTGACGCGCGGCGCGTTCGCCCTGCGATCCGAGCTGGCGAAGAGCGACATCGGCGAAAGCGGACATTAGGAGAGCCGATGACTTCCCTCATAGCCTTCGTGCTCAAGCAGCGGCTGCTGGTGCTAGCCCTTGTGGCTCTGCTCATCGGCGTCGGCATCTGGTCCGCGATGCGGCTGCCCATCGACGCGGTTCCCGACGTAACCAACGTACAGGTCCAGATCAATACGAACGCCGCGGCGCTGTCGCCGCTCGAGGTGGAGCGACAGATCACGCTGCCCGTGGAACTGGCAATGTTCGGCCTGCCGGAGCTCGAGGAGATCCGCGCGATCTCCAAGTTCGGCCTGTCACAAGTCACGGTGGTCTTCAAGGAAGGCACCGACATCTACTTCGCGCGACAGCAGGTGCAAGAGCGCCTGCAACAGGCGCGCGAGCAGATCCCGGAGCGCATCGGCCGCCCCGAGATGGGCCCGATCTCGTCCGGGCTCGGGGAAATTTTCCAGTACACGGTTTCAGCACGCGATACCACCGGGCTGGACCCGACGGAACTGCGGACCCTGCAGGACTGGGTGGTGGCGCCGCAGCTGCGCGGTGTACCCGGCGTGGCCGAGGTCAACGCCTTCGGTGGCTTCGAGAAGCAGTATCAAGTACTCGTCCGTCCGGAAGCGCTGATCCAGTACGACCTCACGTTGTCGCAGGTGCTCAATGCAATCGCCGCCAACAACCAGAATGCGGGCGGCGGCTACATCACGCAGGGCGCCGAGCAACTCGTGATCCGCGGCGTGGGGCAGGTGCAGAACCTCGAGCAGATCCAGGGGATCGTGGTGGCGAGCCGCAACGGCACCCCCGTACGGGTCGGCGACCTCGCCGACGTGGTGATCGGTTCGACCATTCGACAGGGCGCCGTCACGAAGGATGGGACGGGAGAAGTCGTGACTGGCATCGTCCTGATGCGCCTTGGCTCGAACTCGCGGACGGTCGTGAACGCCGTGAAGGAGCGCTTCGCCACCGCGGCGAAGAGTCTCCCGCCGGGCATCGAATTGCGCGCGTTCTACGACCGCACCGAACTCGTCGACCGCACGATCAAGACGGTGGAGAAGAATCTCGTGGAGGGCGCGGTCCTGGTCGTAGTGATCCTCTTCCTCCTCCTGGGCAACCTGCGCGCCGCGTTCATCGTGGCGCTCGCCATCCCACTCTCGATGCTGTTCGCGGTCAGTCTGATGGTGAAGGCCGGAATCGCGGGGAGCCTGATGAGCCTGGGGGCGATCGACTTCGGGCTCGTCGTGGATGGCTCCGTCGTCATGGTCGAGAACTCCATGCGCCGGCTGGGCCACCGCCGATCGGGCGAGGGGTTCGTCGCGACCGTGCTGTCGGCGTGCTCCGAGGTGGCGCGGCCCATCCTCTTCGGAGTGGGCATCATCATCGTGGTGTACCTGCCGATTCTCACGCTGGAAGGGGTCGAGGGCAAGATGTTCAAGCCCATGGCGCTGACCGTCGTCTTCGCGCTCGTCGGCTCGCTGCTCCTCACCTTCCTGCTGACGCCCGTCCTCATCTCGCTGCTGCTCAAGGGCAAGGTCGAGGAGAAGGACGTCTGGCTCGTGCGCAAGGCAAAGGCGATCTACGAGCCGGCGCTCGAATGGACGCTCGCGAACGTGCGCAAGGTACTCACCGGCTCCGTTGTGGCGGTCGCACTGGCTGTGGGCCTGGCGCCGTTTCTCGGCTCGGAGTTCATTCCGCGCCTCGATGAGGGCTCGTTCGCGCTGCAAGTGCTCCGGCTCCCGAGCGTCTCGCTCGAGGAGTCGGTGCGGCAGACGACGCAGCTCGAGACGGTGCTGCTTGAAGCGTTCCCCGACGAGATCGAAGACGTCGTCGCCAAGACGGGCCGGCCGGAGATCGCCACCGACCCGATGGGCGTCAACATCAGCGACATCTTCGTCCTGCTCAAGCCGCACGATGGATGGTCGAAGGCCGAGTCCAAGGGCGAACTGGAGGAGAAGATGTCGGCCGTCCTGTCGGAGATCCCCGGACTCGTATTCAGCTTCAGCCAGCCGATCGAGCTGCGAGTGAACGAGCTGATCGCTGGCGTCCGCTCGGACCTCGCCATCAAGGTGTATGGGGATGACCTGAGCCAACTGAGTACGATCGCCGACCAGGTGGTGGCGGAAGTGTCGAAGCTCGACGGCGCAACGGGCTTCAAGGCGCAGCAACTGGAGGGCCTTCCCCAATTGCAGGTGACGGTCCTGCCGGAGCAGTTGAGCCGATACGGGATCAACTCGGCCGACGTGATGCAGGTCGTCGAGGCGATCGGCGGCGTGCAGGCCTCGGAAGTGCTCGAGGGTCAACGGCGTTTCGCGCTGACCGTCCGGTTTCCCGCAACCGTGCGGCGGAATGCCTCGACCATCGCGGGCATTCTCGTCAGCGCGCCGAATGGTCAGCGCGTGCCGCTCGGCACACTCGCCCGCGTCGAAACGGTCAACGGGCCGGCGGAGATCAGCCACGAGAATGGCTCGCGACTGGTCATCATCGAGGGCAACGTGCGTGGCCGCGACATCGGCAGCTTCGTGGGCGACGTGCGCGCGCTGTTCGAGGGGGGCACCATCACGCTGCCCACCGGCTACCGACCGGAGTTCGGCGGACAGTTCGAGAACCTGGAGCGCGCCTCACGGCGGCTGACGCTCGTCGTCCCGCTCTCACTCCTGCTCATCTTCGTACTCCTGTTCGCGACCTTCAACTCCGTGCGGCAGGCGGCGCTCGTCTTCACGGGCATCCCGCTCGCCACGGTGGGCGGCGTGATCGCGCTCTTCCTGCGCGGCATGCCCTTCAGCATCTCCGCGGGCGTCGGCTTCATTGCGCTGTTCGGCATCGCGGTGCTGAACGGCGTCGTGATGGTCTCGTACATGAACGAGTTGCGCATGCACGGCATGCCCCTCGAACGAGCGATCCGCGAGGGGGGCATGACGCGACTGCGGCCCGTGCTGATGACAGCGCTCGTGGCGAGCTTCGGCTTCATCCCGATGGCGATCTCCACCGGGGCGGGCGCCGAGGTCCAACAGCCCCTGGCGACGGTCGTCATCGGTGGCCTCGTCACGAGCACGCTGCTGACGCTGCTCGTGCTTCCGTTGCTCTACCTGCTCTTTGAACGGAAGCAAGCCGAGCGCGACTCCGAGCGCGAGCCGGAGGCGCACGTTGCGCAGGGCGTGCCGGCGGCGCCCCACACCGATCTGATCGCCAGCGGAGGACATCCGTCATGAAGCTGATCATCGCCATCGTGCAGCCGTTCATGGCGGCGGAGGTGTACCGCGCATTGCATGGGGTGCACGCCGTCACCGGCGCCACGTTCACCGACGTGCGCGGCTTTGGACGCGGGCGCCGACACGGCGCGCCGAATGTCGAAGAGATTCCGAACGGCACCCCGAAGGTACGGGTCGAGGTGGTCGTGCGTGACGTGTTGGCCGGTGAGGTGGCGCAGGCCATGCGGCAGGCCGCACGAACCGGCAATCGCGGAGACGGGAAGGTGTTTGTCCTGCCTGTCGAACACGCGCTTCGCATTGCCGATGATGAGGAGGGCGAAGGTGTGGTCTAGCGGGCCGGGCGACGTGACGGAGGTATATCCCGAGCGTCGCCTCGCACCGCACCACCGGCGCTACCGCATGATCATGTTGATCGTCACGAGTTCGCACGAGAGGACACCATGAATCGTTCCACCCGGCTGGACCTGCCACTCCTCCTTCCCGACGTGACCGACGCGCGTGACGCGTGCGTCGCGCGTCTCATGCACCTCCTCGAGAAGCGTTCCGACATCGTCAGCGTACATCTGGTGCAACCCGGTGATGCACTTCCCGATGACGAGCCTCCGCTCGAGGAGTTGCGTCCAGCCGCCAACACGACCCCAAACGGGGCCAGCGGCGCGCAGTTGTGCCTGCACTACGACGCCGAGCGGCTGTCACTCGCGCAGATCGAGAAGCTGGCGCGTCTCGCCGGTGCGCAGCTGACCGACCGCTTTGCGCACGAGGTGATCCCCATTCACCTGGTCGGCGCGGAGGATGAGGGTCGCCGAATCGAGGCGAGCCTCCGGCGGTTACCGGGCGTGACGACGGCGGCGGTCAGCCTGGCCGGGCAGGTTGCGCGCGTCGAGTACGACCGGCGGCGCATCTCGCTCGCCACCATTCACGCCGAATTGGCCGCGCTCGGCGCCCAGGAGCGGCGCGCGCCGACTGCGGCTGCCACCGGTGCGGGCAACGGGGTGACATCGGGTGCTGCGATGCCGTCCGTGCCGTTGCCGAGTCGCGACGCTCGTGAAGCGGAGAATGCGAACGT
Organism: Gemmatimonadetes bacterium SCN 70-22; assembly: GCA_001724275.1. Classification (NCBI taxonomy): domain Bacteria; kingdom Pseudomonadati; phylum Gemmatimonadota; species Gemmatimonadetes bacterium SCN 70-22. Next base: position 7,705 of record MEDZ01000005.1, on the reverse strand, counting down.
CAGTGCGAAGGGTCGGATCGAGGGCCCCGAGCCGGATGTCTCGTGGTACGCCCGCAATCGCGAGCTTGCGTGGAGCCTGATGGCGGGAACCATGCTCGCTGCCGGGTGGGGGCTGGAGCGCGCCGGCGTGGCGCCGATGGCGTCGATCGCCGCCTTCGTCGGCGCGTACATCTTCGGGGCGCGCGACAACGTGGCCCACTTCCTCCGGGATCTGGGCAAGGGACGCTTCAACTTCAACATCGACCTGTTGATGGTTGTGGCGGCCCTCGGCGCGGCCGTGTTGGGCGAGTGGTTCGAAGGCGCACTCCTGCTCTTTCTCTTCAGCCTCGGGCACGCGCTCGAGCACTACGCGCTCGGACGCGCGCGCAACGCCATCAAGGCACTCGCCGAGCTCGCGCCGACCCGGGCCGTCGTCCTGCGCGACGAGGGTGGCGTCGCGCGCGAGGTGACGGTAGCGATCGAGGAGGTGCGACCGGGGGACCGCGTCGTAGTGAAGCCGGCCGAACGCATCCCGGTTGACGGCACGGTGACCGAGGGGCGTTCGGGGGTGAATCAGGCGCCGATCACCGGCGAAAGTGTCCCTGTGGAGAAGGTGCCTGGTGAATCGGTTTTCGCCGGTTCGGTGAACGGCGAGGGGGTGCTCGTGGTCAACGTCACCGCGGCGCTCGGCGACCGCACGCTGGACCGTGTGGTGAAGCTCGTGGCGGAAGCGCAGACGCAGAAGGCGCCCACGCAGCAGTTCACGGATCGCTTCGAAAGGATCTTCGTTCCAGTCGTGCTGGTGGCCGATCTCCTCCTCATCGTGGTGCCGCCATTGCTCGGCGTGTGGACGTGGGGTGAGGCGTTCTATCGTGCCATGGCGTTGCTGGTCGCTGCGTCGCCCTGCGCCCTCGCCCTGGGCACACCCTCTGCGGTCCTGGCAGGTATCGCCCAAGCAGCTCGGCGCGGCGTACTCATCAAGGGAGGCGCGCACTTGGAGGCGCTCGGCGCGATCCGTGTGCTCGCTCTGGACAAGACCGGGACGATCACGAAGGGTGAACCGGCGGTCACCGATATCGTGCCTGCGGCGGGCATCGGGGCGGACGATCTGCTCGCCACGACCGCCGCAGTCGAACGGCGTTCCCAGCATCCGTTGGCGCGTGCGATCATGGCGGCGGCGGCGACGAAAGGTCTCGCCATCGCCGAAGCGGGCGAGGTGCAGTCGGTCACGGGGCGTGGCATCCGAGCGTCGGTTGGCGCCGATACCGTGGACGTGGGGCGGCTCCTGATGTTCGAGGAACGCGGGATGCTGGTGCCCGAAGCGATTCGGGCGGACGTCGTGCGGCTCGAGGCGAATGGCCGGTCAACGATGGTGGTGCGGCGGTCGACGGACGACCAGACCGATGGCTGGCTCGGCGTTATCGGCATCGCTGACGAACCGCGGGCGAACGCGGCGGCGACGATCGAGCGGCTCCGCAAGAGCGGCATCACACGCATCGTCATGCTCACCGGCGACAATGCCGGGGTGGGCAATGCCGTTGGACGTGCAGTGGGCGTAGACGAGGTGCGCGCCGGATTGTTGCCCGAAGACAAGGTGGAGGCAATCCGGGAGCTCGTCGCCACGGGTCCGGTCGCCATGATCGGCGACGGCGTGAACGATGCGCCCGCGCTGGCAAACGCCACGGTCGGCATCGCCATGGGCGGCGCTGGAACGGCCGCTGCCCTGGAGACGGCGGACGTGGCGCTCATGAGCGATGATCTGGGCCAGCTACCCTTCGCGATCGGCCTCAGTCACCGCGCACGTGCGATCATCCGACAGAACCTCTACGTGTCGCTGAGCGTGATCGCGGGGCTTATAGTGGTCACCGTCACCGGAGTCGCCGGGATCGGAACCGCGGTCATCGTGCATGAGGGAAGCACGCTGGTCGTCGTCGCCAACGCACTCCGCCTCCTCGCCTATCGCGGCGTCGACTGATGCAGACTTCCGACCCCGAGGCGGGCGCGAGATCCGGGAAGCGTCGAATGACGAATTCCGGCAAGCATCAGCGAAAGCTGACGGTCGTGCTCGTGTTGACTGGCACCTACCTCATCGCTGAAGTGGTCGGCGGGATTCTCACGAAGAGCCTCGCGCTGCTCGCTGACGCGGGCCACATGCTCACCGACGTCGCAGGCGTCGGGTTGGCGCTTTTCGCCATCCGGTTCGCGGCGCGACCGGCGACGCCCGAACGAACGTACGGCTATTACCGCACCGAGATCCTGGCGGCGATGGCCAACGCAATCGTGCTTTTCGGCATATCGTTCTACATCCTCTACGAGGCCTGGCAGCGGTTCCGCAATCCGCCAGCGGTCGAAAGCGGGGCCATGCTCTGGGTAGCCGGCGTCGGCCTTGTGGTGAATCTGATCAGCATGCGCCTCCTGCGCGACGCGTCGAACGAAAGCCTCAACATGAAGGGCGCGTATTTCGAGGTGCTCTCCGACATGCTGACGTCCATCGGCGTGATCATCGCCGGGGTCATCATGCTCACGACGGGGTGGTACTACGCCGACCCGCTCGTGTCAGCCGGCATCGGATTGTTCATCCTTCCCCGGACCTGGCGGCTGCTGCGCGAGGCGGTCGGCGTGCTGCTGGAGGGTACGCCCGCCGACGTCAACCTCGTGGCAGTGCGCGACACGGTCGTGGCCACAGAGGGCGTGAGCGGCGCTCACGACCTCCACGTCTGGTCGCTGACGTCGGGGACGAATGCGCTGAGCGCGCACGTCGTCATGGCGCCTGGCAGCGACCACGCGACCGTGCTGCGCGCTACGCAAGTCGCCATCAACGAGGCGCACGCCTCGATCGTGCATGTCACACTCCAAGTCGAGCCGCCTGGATGGGAACAGGCGGAGACACACACATGAGCGGGGCTCCAACGCTGAGACCCTCGCCGCCCACCAGTGGAGATAGCGTGTATCTCGGGCATCGAGCGTTGGACCGGGCGAGCTTGGGGCAGCACGGGCGGGCGACGCTGCTGACCGCTGTTGGCATAGGAGTCGCGGGAGCTGTACTGGTGTTGGCGGCCAGCCTCATGCGCGCGAAGCGCGGTGAACGCTTCGAGGGGCGGAGCGTGGCAGCGTGGACGCGGGCCCTTCAGAGTGAGGATGCCGAGACGCGACGGCAGGCAGCAGGCGCCTTCGTGCGGGCCGCCCCGCGCTCGCCGGCCGTGACGCATGCACTACTCGCCGTGCTTGACGCCGGCGACCGCGATGAGCTCCACGGGACCGTAGCCGACGCAATCGTGCAGCTCGGTCCCGTAGCCCAGGCAGCCTCCGGACAGTTTGTCGCGCTGTTGCGGGACGAGCACCCGGGGATTCGCGCGCAGGCTGCGTTGATACTGGGTCAGGTCGGATCAACGAAGGGCGATCACCTTGCGCCGGTGGCCGCCGCGCTGACGGATGCCGATGCTCGCGTGCGCCGCGCCGCGGCGCGATCGGTGGGGCTGGGCGGCACCCATGCCGAGCGGTACCGCCGGGAGCTCGTCATGGCCGCGGGCGACTCCAACGCAGCCGTGCGACTCGAGGCAGTGCGAAGCCTCATGGTGACTGCACCGGAAACAACACTTGTGCTTCCAGCTCTCGTGGCGGCCTTGAGCGACTCCTCCGAGCAGGTGCGTTTGGCAGCCGCTTACGCCGTCGCGCGATACGGGGAGTACGCCGGGACCGCAGTCCCCGCGTTAGGACGCGCCTTGAAGGACGGTCACTTCGGGATGCGTGTCGCGGCGGCCGTCGCGCTCGGACGAATCGGCCCTCGTGCCGCTGCCGCCGTGCCGCAATTGCGCCTGGCGCTGTCGGACCCGGATGGGGGGACGCGCGAGGCCGCGGCGGCGGCGCTCGCTCGCATTTCACGGTAGCCACCGCAGTGGCACGGCAGGTGGGGCGATCCAGGTCCTCTGTGGGGTCCAATGATGCATCGTCTGATGCATCCTCGGCGTTCCCTCCCAGTCGCGACGGACCAGGAAGCGGGGGTTGGGACACGGGGCGCGCTCGACATCGGACAGCGGGAGAGCGATGACGGGGACGCACGTGGTGCTGGAAATTCCCCTGCGCGGTGCGGCGAGCGAGGGGATCGAGGAGCGCATTCACGGAGCCCTCGCGGACGTCGCTGGCGTCATCCGTGTTTCCGTGGCGTCAGCGGCCTTTCGCGTGCGGATCGTGCACGAGCAGTCGGACGATGTGCGCGCCAACATCGTGAAGGCCCTGCAGCCGCTGGGGATCTCCGCAGCCCATCCGGACGTGCACGGCACGTCGAATCATGCTCCGTGGGGAGTCCGACCTCCGGGAGAGGATGCCGTATGAGAAGTGGAGTCAGCGCCGTCCGGCCTGAAGGCCCTAGCCACCGGCGAGAGGCGTCGGCGTGCCGACAAGCGCTCACGCGTCTCACCCTCGTGTTGCTGCTGTCGGTGGCATTCGGCTGCTCCGCCGACCCGGGATTCAGCGGGCGAACGGCCGAGGAGTGGATCAGGCAGCTCGAGCAGTCGCCCGACAGCGTGGAGCGACGCGCTGCCGCCCGGGCGTTGGGAAGTGTCTTGGCGATCCACCCGCGATCCACGCGCGTCACCGCTGCGCTCGTGCGGGCACTGGCTGACACGAGCGATGATGTGCGCCTCGAGGCCGGCACCGCACTCGTGCAGCACAATCGCCTCGCACCGACCGCCGTGCCTGGTTTGGTACGATTGATGAGTGATAGTGCGCACGAGCACACGCGCGAGCACGCGGCCGAACTGCTCGCGGCCGTGATTCCGGAAAACGTTGGCGACGTCGTTTCCCCCCTGATCCGCGCACTCGAGGATCCCAGCGTCCGAGTCCGCGGTGCGGCCGTGCGCGCGCTCGTGCGCCTCGGTGAGTGGCCCCAGACCGTAGAGGGTCTACGACGGGCGGCGGCGAGCGGCGGAACTGCCGCGAAGGAGGGAGCGCGCGAGGCGCTTGCACGCCTCGCGCGCTCCCAGGTCCCGGTCCACCCAGGGGAGCGGTGAGAGCAGTTCGTGGTTCGCTCACCACCGAGCAGCGCTGATCATCGTCGGCAACCCTGCGGTCGCTGCGGACATCCGTAAGGCGTGCCTGCAGCGCGGTAAATTCCCATCTATTCGAGTCCTGCACCATTCGCTTAGCGTGAATCCGTCTGCCCAAATTGGGGGCGCGGGCGGCCTGTTCGACGACCGGGGGAAGTACGCGCTGGAGCGTGCACCTCCTCGTCCCCACCGATCGTCCCGGAACGCGACGTCGACGACGCCCGCTCCTAGGGCGGTGTCCCGTTCGAAGGCGGCATCCGTCACGGCAGAGAGGCCAGCGCTCGTCCCTCTCGAATCTTCCGACTCAGGCTGACGCGGCCGGCGACGCGCCAGTCGCGAGCCCTGCCTGCGCTGGAATCTCTGCATCGAGGAACTCGCTCGTGCCCTTGGGGCCCGTAAGCCACACCCACAGCGGCCCGCCTCCGGGGTGAGCTCGATGCGGAAGGTCAAGAACGGGCAGCAGAGGCGCTCGTTCGCGATCCAGCGTGCGACGTCGTCGAACGCGTGGGCGTCGAAACGGTAGGCGTAGCCTTCGACGCCGTCGGCGTTCTCGGCATCGCCGTCGCGGGCGAGCGTGTCCCTAGAGAGCGCGCGGCGTTCGCGCGCCATCGTGCCGAAGAGCAGGGCGACGAGCTGGAAGTGCGCGCTCCGTTCGGCGGCGGGAATGGCCCCTGAGACACAAGCGATAGGGATCTCGCTCGATGACGGGGGAGTTCTGCCTTCGGCGGTCATGGTCGTGGCCTCGTCGGGGGTGTACGTCGGCCCGTTGCCGTTGTCCGGGCCACGAGAACCCTACAACTTGGAGCGCACTTCGCGTCGTGTCCCCGTGCGGGGCGGGACGTCTGACGAGGGGGCGACAATGGCAGGGATGAGAATCTGGGAGGTCGGGCGGTGCGCGCGACTCGTCGCGCTCGGTGCGGAGGAAGGGGCCACGCTGCACCTCGACTTCGGCTGCATCGACGGTCTGACGGCGTGTGTGCCGCGCAACAGGGACACGGCCCTGTCCCGTCCATCCTCGCTCCCGCGCGGGCGAGAAGTGTGACTCCACTCGCAAAGTCGGTCGCCCTGTTCCTCGTGGCGGGCCTCTGCGAGGTGGGCGGCGGGTACCTCGTCTGGCTTTGGCTCCGCGACGGACGGGGCGTGGCCTTCGGTGCCCTCGGGGGCCTGATCCTCTTCGCCTACGGCGTGCTGCCCACGCTGCAGCCTGCAGGCTACGACTTCGGGCGCGTGTACGCCGCCTACGGCGGCGTCTTCGTCGTGCTCTCACTGCTCTGGGGCTGGTGGGTGGATGGCCACCAGCCCGATCTGCCGTCGGTCCTCGGAGCGCTCATCTGTCTCGCCGGCGTCGGTGTCATCATGTACTGGCCTCGCGGCGCCTGACGAGCGCGTCGCGTCGCCAATGCCCGTCAGCCTGCGGCCGCGCGTTCGCCTAGCGCCTGCCCGCGGCCAGCAGCCGGTCCAGAGCGCCGCGCACGCTGTCCTCCGGCACGACGCCCTGAATCGCTTCCACCGGCGTCCCGTCCGGTCGGAGGAAGAAGAAGTGCGGCGTGGACTGGAAGCCGAGCCGCTTCATCGTCGGCTTGTTCTTCTCGTTCAGCATGTCGAGGTAGAGGAAGTCCACCCGACCCTCGTAAAGTTTCTCGAGCCCGTGCACGACGGGCGCCATCTTCTGGCAGCCCATTCAGCCGTAGTGGAAGACCTCGACAAGCTGCGGGCGCCCCGTCGCGGCCAGACGGGCGACGTCGCTCGCAACGAAGCCGCCAGGGTTCGGCTCGCCGCGCGGACCGGTCGCTGGCGCGACGGTGTGTTCGGCGAGTTGCGGCGGCCGGCGGCCAAGCAGCAGGGCCGCCGCCGCTACCACGAAGACTGCGGCGCCGAGCGTGGCGAAGATGGCGCGCCTAGTCATGTGTTGCGGGTTGCTGGAATCAAGGAAACCGAACGTCGTCGAAGCTGAAAGATGAACGACGCCGACACAAGGGACGCGCGTACTACTACACCGCGTGACCCGACAGAACGCAGAGGGTCGGACTCACCATCCCTTGAAACGACGTGACACCTGAACGCCACGGAGAACGCAACTGCCACTTCACGGCTGCGTGGTGTCGGCGTCTCCGCGACGCCCCTCCGGACTCGACGAGCTTTCTCCAGCCGCCGCCCCTATGAGTCTGGGGGACGGGACTTGTTGCCCCAAGACGCGTCAGGACGCTACCCGTCGCGGGCGAGGAGCCGCTGGTAGAAGCTGGTAGACGGCGCGTATCCACGGAATTGAAGCGAATCGCGCAGACGCCCCGACCGTTCTTCGAGAAAGATCTCCGCGCCTTCGGCGCGGTCGCCCTGCGTCTGTTTGCACCGATTGAATACTGAATCTGCGCAGTGAAGTGGCTTCGCTTTTCTGAACAGGGTGGTTGAGTAGACGGTGGGCTCTCCCGGCGACAAGTTCGCTCCGAACCGAAGGAGCCCACGATGCCGAAACGCCCCCATCGGAACCATGCTCCGGCTTTTGAGGCGAGACTCGCCTGGGCGGCCGTGCGCAACGAAGGCATTTTCCTGGCGCTGGCGAAGCGCTTCGACGTACATCCCGCCTAGGGAAGCTCTGAATAGGTCTGAAACATGTCCGTCCGAGACTCCGGCGCCGTCGTCAGCCGCACTATCCGCGTTCGCGCGGCCGGTTCACGCCGGCG